>JALHOE010000046.1 GCA_022843175.1 Deltaproteobacteria bacterium | reverse complement strand
CGCCCACGCCCACGGTCACCGCCGCGCCCACGCCCACGCCCACCGCGGTCGCCGTCGCGCCGACGGTCGCCAAGCCCGATCCCGCGACGGCGGCGGTGGGTATCGGCGGCGTCAACGCCACCAACGGTCTCTCGTCGTCGAGCGTTCGCAACGCGCTCGGCCACGCGCCCTTTCAGAAGTGCTACCGCGACGCCGTCGCTGCGAGCGCGGGCCCTCTGCAGGGGACGGGCACGCTGCGCGTCTCGATCTCCGAGACCGGCCACATCGTGGGGGCGAGCTTCAGCGGCGCGTTCCCCGCTTCGATGAAGGGCTGCGTCGAGGCCGCGGCGCGCGCGGTCTCTGTCAAGAACGTCGATACCGGAGAAGCCACGGCAAACGTGACCTTGTCGTTCACGCACAAGTAGTCTGCTCATCCAGGATCGAATGAACGTCTTTCGCGCCTCCTGCGTGCTCGCCGCGCCGCTCGTCCTCGCGGCATGCCTCGACCTCAGCCCCGTCGTCGACCAACGTCCGATGAACGAGGCCGAACGCACGGCCCTGAAGGACACCGGCACCGGCGTGTCGGACTCGGCGTCCGATGGCGTCGCGGCGACGGTGAGCTTCGCCCGCGACATCCGTCCGATGATCAAGCGGTCGGCGAGCGATCCCGACTCCAAGGGCTGCTACCCGTGCCACGACGGCAAGGCCGCCAAGCACGTCGGCGTCGACCTCGGCGGGCTCGACCTCTCCACGCTCGGCAAGCTGCGCGAGGGCGGGGGAACGAGCGGCAAGAACATCGTCAAGCCGGGAGATCCGGGCGGGTCGGCGCTCGTGCAGAAGCTGAAGGGCACCTATCCGTTCGGCACCCGCATGCCGAAGAGTGGGCCGCCGTTTTGGGGTGATGGCGAGATAGCCATCGTGGAGCAGTGGATCGCCGAGGGAGCACAAGGGGACGACGACGAATGAAGCGCCTCTTCGCGCTGTTCCTACTCGCCGTTGGTTCCATCGGCTGCCCCGGATCGTCGGGGCAGGCAGAGGGGCTCGACCCCTCGAAGGTCCCGAGCGAGATCCGTGACGACTACGGCGTCTTCGCGCAGCGGTGCTCCAAGTGCCACTCGCTCGCCCGCCCGCTCCAGAGCGGCATCGAGGACGATCTCTTCTGGGAGTACTACGTCGCGCGCATGCGGCGCATGCCCGGCAGCGGCATCTCGCCCGCCGACGAGAAGCAGATCCTCAGGTTCCTCAAGTACTACTCCGCCGAGCAGCGGAAGAAGCGCGCCGGCATGGCCAACACGAGCTCGGAGGGCGCGCTGTGAGCCGCAAGCTCCTTGGTGCAGCGATGGTGGCGAGCGCCGCGGTGGCGCTGTTCGGCGGTCGCGCGGCGGCGGTCGAGCGCAACTTCGCGGGCTCCGCGCAGTTCGACTACCACTTCGTCCCGAAGGCCAACACCATGTCGACCGAGCGGCAGGTCCCGCTCGACGGGTTCACGACCGAGGCGTCGCTCAAGGCCGCGATCGACATCAGCGACAAGTTCTCGGCCAACGTGAAGATGTGCTTCGGCTGCCACGGCTTCGAGCTGCCGATGGCCCACTTCGACTACCGCATCGCCGACGAGCTGAACTTCCGCGTCGGCCGGTTCTCGCCCGCGTTCGGCAACTTCAACCTCCGCCACGACCCGGCCAACCATCGCCTGAGCAGCAAGCCGCTGCCCTACGACATGGGCCGCATGCTGCGGATGCGCGAGTGGAACATGGGCGTGCTCCCGAGCCCGTTCCCCGACAACGGCCTCGAGATCAACGGCACTCACTGGTTCGGTCTGAGCGCGCAGCTCGACTACGCAATCTATGCGGTCAACGGCTTCCGCAGCGACACGTCGGCGCAGGACCTCGACTGGCAGGCGAACCGTTCGCGCGACAGCTACTACACCGACAACAACGGGCGTCCCACGCTCGGCGGCCGCGCGGCGCTCACGCTCAAGCTCTCGAGCACCAGCGATCTCACGATCGGCGCCAGCGGGATGCACGGCACGTTCGACCCCACCAACACGCTCACGTACACGATCGTCGGGGCCGACTTCGCGCTGCGGCTCAATCGCACGAACATCCGCGCCGAGTGGCTCGCGCGTCGGCAGGAGTTCGACACCAGCGATCCCACGATCTTCCGCTACCGCTTGCCTTCGAGCGGCGGAGACTTCTTCGTGAAGCACGGCGCCTACGTCGAGATCGAGCAACCGCTCACGCCGAAGATCGATCTCCTCGCGCGCGTCGACGGGCTCTATCGCAAGGGCAACGTGGTCGTGGCGAGCCCGCTGCGTCGCCAGTCGGCGGTGTCGCGGCTCACGCTCGGAATGTCGTTCCTCCTCGCTCCCGGCTACCGCGTGAAGGTGTCCGGCGAGATGTGGGACTTCTCCGACGCCGGCCCCAATGGTCGGCACACCGATCTCGGAATGCATCTCGGTCTTGTCGGCACGTACTGAGAGCGCGTGCGCATTCGCGCACCCCATCTCCGTGACCGAGCTGTCATAGCCGCTGAGAAAAATCATCAGACCCGCGGTGCGCGAGTGGATGAACGCAGCGGAAATGGCGTACATCGAGCGCAGTTCAGAAACTGCACGCTTTGCCCCGTGAGGTTCGACACCCACCTCGGCATGCGAGCTCGAGCGGACGAACCTGCGGGTGAACTCTTCCGTGGACCACATCTTGCGAAGGCTGAGACCACCTCAACTCGCCCCTTCGGGAGGCTCCCATGGTTGGTTTCAAGTCCGTATGGTCCAGTGTGTTTATGGGTGTTCTTGCGGCCGCCACGGTGGCCTGCACGGGCACGATGGACGAGTCGGTCACCGATTTCTCGGAGATCGACCGTCTCGCTCAGTCCAAGGAGAACCTCCTCCGCGCAGTCGTGACGGAGAAGGAGCTCATGATCACGGATCTGAGCGTTATCGAGTCGCCGGCGCAGACGCAGTTCGACCCCGAGCACCCGAGCGGTTGGTACCTCAAGGGAGCGTGGTCGTTCGGCCGGCTGATTCACAACATGCTCCCCGCTGGTTCGCGGGACAGCAAAGCGGCTGCATCGCAGTTCGTGACGGAGTGGCTCGGGCAGTGGGCTGCCGACCAGTCGCCCAACTCCCTCGTCACCACGTCGCTGTCGCGTGACAAGGTTCGCACCCTCGTCCTCGAGCCGTGGCGTGTTGCCAGTGGCTGCGTGGCGTCGGACGCGAGCTGCGAGCTGGACATGGCGAAGGCGCCGTTCCGCCTCGTCGCCATCGTCTACCGCCCCGACCTCCGCAAGCTCCCGAGCGCCGGCGACCCCGGCTTCGGCGGCGAGGGTCGGTTCGTGTTCAACCTCCTCGACGCGGCTGGCAAGCCGGTCAAGGAGACGGTGATCTTCGAGTACTCGCTGCCGATCTGGAGCAGCTTTGGCGTCCTCACCTGGGCGTATCGCTTCCACCTCCTCGGCTCGATCCCCTTCGGCGCGGGCTACAACAACGTCCTCGCGCTGATCACCAACGGCTTCGCCGGTCCCGGCGCCGATCCCCGCCGTCCCAACGGCAACGCGCTCAACCAGCTCCGCACCAACGAGGTCGTGTTCAAGCACGCGGCCGGTTGTCATCCGGACGGCACGATCCTCGCGACCGGGCTGTGCAAGCCGGCCGACGGGACGACCTTCCCGACGCAGAAGCTGTGGGAGCTCCGTGAGTTCCGCATCAACGCCGCGGGCAAGCTCGCGCAGCACGCGATGGCGCAGGACCCGAGCCGTGACTTCGACGTCGCCGTCCGCAAGGACGGCACGACGGTCATCGGCACTGGCACCCGCTCCAACGAGCTGGCGAAGTTCATGCTCGACAACGCGGCCGCCGTCGAGGCGGGCACGCACACCATCCCGAGCGCCTGGCTCGCGAACTCGTCGTACATCGGCAGCGGCGTCCCCGCGTGGGGCACCGTCTCCAGCACGGTGAAGCAGTTCGTCTACAACGACGGCACCACCTCGACGGTTGTCCCGGAGGCCGTTCGTGCGGGCTTCGCGCTCCAGACCTGTGGCGGCTGCCACCGTAACGAGGTCTCGCCGGCCACCGGCTCGGCCCCGACCACGACCTTCCTCCACGTCTACGATCCGCGCGCGCTCGACCCGGCCGAAGCCAACGACCAGGCGGCGATCGCCGCGGCCGCTGGTGGACGCGAGACGGGCCTCTCGGACTTCGTGAAGAAGGAGATTCAGGTTGGTGGCCCGCGCTACAACGACCTGACCAACCTCCTCGCCAACCCCTCCAGCGTTGTCCCGTTCAAGGGCCGTAAGGTCTGCGCGGGCCACTACGAGAGCTGATCGGAACCCACACCGCCTCGGGCCCCGAGTCGACCGCAAGGTCCTCGGGGCTCGGTGCTTTTTGTCAGACCGTCGTTGCACCCGACGCCCGCTGGTGTTGCGATGCTCGAGCATGTCGCAAGAGCGCGAGCCGCTGCGCTTCGGAATCGTCTCCGGCGATCCCGCCGCGCCGTCGAGGCTGCAGCGCGTGTGCGACGCGTTGCGCGGCCAGATGCGTCGTCCGATTGCGCCGTTCGTGTACCCGACGTTCGCCGAGCTCCGCGAGCGGCTCGTGGCGGCCGAGGTCGACGTCGCCTGGGCGCCGCCCATCGCGGCGGTGCAGCTCGAGCTCGCCGAGCGGGTGGTCATCGCGGTCGGCGTCTGGCGCGAGGGCGGGTCGAGCTACTCGGCCGCGGTGTTCACCGGCGCAGCATCGCCCCTGCGTCACGTCGACGATCTGCGTGGCAAGACGATTGCGTGGGTCGACCGCGAGAGCGCGGCGGGCTACCTCCTGCCGCGCCTCAAGCTGACCTCGCTCGGCATCCGACCGGAGTCGTATCGCGAGCTCTTCGCCGGCTCGCACGAGGCGGTCGTCGACGCCGTGCTCTCCGGCCGCGCCGACGCCGGCGCCACGCACGTGTCGTTCGCGCCCGTCCGCGGCAACATCGAGAGCGCGGGCTGGTCCCGCGTGGCGTCCGAGCGCGACGTGCGCATCCTCGTCACCGCCGGGCCGATCCCGCCCGACGTCATCGTGGTCTCGCGCGGGCTCGCCGAGCCGGAGCTGATCACCGAGGCGCTCATCGCCGTCGCCTCCTCGCCCACGACGAGCGACGACGTGCGCTCGCTGTTCGCCGGCCGTGGGTTCGTCATGGTCGGCAGCTATCAGTACGACGGGCTACGCGCGATGCTGCAGCGTTAGCTCCTCGGCGAGGGCCAGCACCACGTGCACGTTGGGGATGTCCTCGACCAAAGCGCGCGCGCGCTCGACGTCGTCGTGGTCGCGCACGCGGAGTGACGCGCCGGCGACGAAGACCTCCGCGATCTCGACCCACGGCACGAGGACGGAGCCGACCTCGAGGTGAGCCTCGGTGATAGCGAGCGGGCCGAGCACCACCCGGCCGCCGTCGCGGATCTCCTCGTAGATGCGTGGGACCGCGAGGCTCGCCGTCTCCCGCTTGAGCGTCTCGAGCAGAGCGCTGCTCTCGGCGAGCTGCTCACCGAGCTCGAAGACCACCCGCCCGCCGGCCCGCACGCGACAAACCCACTGCCACTCCGTCTCGGCGGAGAGGACGACGAGCCCGGGCAGGACGCCAAGGGCTCCCGGACGCAGCCGCTTCTCGCGGCGAAGCTGCAGCGAATCGATCTCGGACCACGCGAGCACGCGCGCGCCGGTCGCGCGATGGAGCAGGAGGCCGTGCTCGAACACGCTGACGGCCGACCACAGGCGTCTGCGCGCGACGTCGAACGCGAGTCCGACGCCGGCGGCCACCGCGAGCGCCGTCATCAACCACGCGGCGAGTCCGAGGCGCGGATGCGACGACGCCTTCCACCACAAGAGCGCGGCGGCGAGCGTGCACAGCAGCGCAGGCAGCGGGCCCACGCGCGGGAGTCGGCTGTGCGTGCTGACCTGCCTGCCGAGGGAGGCCTCGGTGCGGTCGAGCGCGCGGTACGTGTCGGGCATCTTCGCGGTGCGGGCGCGCTTGGACGCCCGGGGGTGACGATTGATTCACTCGGTTGAGACAGCCAGGTGGCGGGAAGCCCGGGATCACCCCTGGAGGGTGATGGATCGCACACCGCGAGCGAGATCCCCTCTTGCGGCTTCGGGGCGCGCTGCCACACTGGGCCGCAATCTCCTCAAGGGGACCACGCCTCCCGAATCGGCATGGTGCCGACCCAGGGGGGCGTTATTTATTTCGCCCCGCGCGCGCGCTCGGTCATCAGCTTTTCGAGCGCGACGAGCGCCTTGGAGAAGCCGTCGATCCCTTCTGCGAGCTTGTCCCTCGCCATGCGATCGGCTTCGTGCATCGCGCGGAACGTGGCTTCGTCCATCGCGATGCGCGGCTCGGTCGATGCGCGCGCCCGCTCCGGATCGAGCTTGCGGGGCAGCTCGCCCGTCTTGTCGCGGAGCTCGCCGAGGAAGTTCGGCGCGATGGTGAGGAGATCGCAGCCGGCGAGCTCGGTGATCTCGCCGAGGTTGCGGAAGCTCGCGCCCATGACCTCGGTCTTGTGGCCGTGCTTCTTGTAGTAGTTGTAGATCCGCGTGACGGACTGCACGCCCGGATCCTCGCTCGGCGCGTACTCGGTCTTGCCGGTGTCCTTCTTGTACCAATCGAGGATGCGGCCCACGAACGGCGAGATGAGCGTGACCTTGGCCTCCGCGCACGCGACGGCCTGGTGCATCCCGAAGAGCAGCGTGAGGTTGCAGTGGATGCCCTCCTTCTCGAGCTGCTCGGCGGCGCGGATTCCCTCCCACGTCGACGCGATCTTGATGAGGACGCGATCGCGCGAGGAGCCCGCGGCCTCGTACTGCGCGATGATCCAGCGCGCCTTCTCGATCGTCGCCGCGGTGTCGAACGACAGGCGCGCGTCGACCTCGGTGGAGACGCGGCCGGCGATGATCTGCTGAATGCGGAGGCCGAAGTCGACGGCCAGGCGATCGATGGCGACCGAGACGCCGCGGTCTCCGGCGAAGCGGAGCGCGCCGTCGACGAGGTCTTGATACTCCGGCATCTGCGCCGCGGTGGTGATCAGCGACGGGTTGGTGGTCGCGTCGCGCGGCTTGAACTTCTCGATCGACTTGATGTCACCGGTGTCGGCGACGACGACCGTCATCGCGGAGAGCTGATCGAGGAGCGTTTGGGCCATGAGCGAAGCCTTGGGTGCTTTTGGTTGGCGGTAAAGCCCCGAAGAAATCGCCTGGAATTATTGGCTCGGAACAGTCCCCCCGTGCTCTCCGCGCACGCTCGCGACGACCTCGTGCGTGGCGGCGCGAGCGGGGCACGGGGCGTGCTGAGCACCGCTGCGTGTCCCGCTCAGGCAAATTCCCCAGCGCGCAACGCGAACCCCACATCTTCCACGTGCGCCCGTATCGACGCGGGTGGGCGGTGTTCTGCGACGACAAGCTCTGGCCCCTCGCGCTCCACGATCGCGAGGAGCACGCGCTGCAGCTCGCCACGTCGCTCGCGAAGCGTGCGAACGCTTCCCTCGCGGTCAACGACCAGGTGCTGCGCGCGAGCTCGTTCTAGATCGGGTTGCGCTGGATCGTCGCGTCGAGGCCGCGATGCGTTGTCCTCGGATCGAGGGGCGCCGGCATCGCGCACGATCAACCCACATCGGGGCTTCAGAACATCCAACCGACGGTGAGGTCGTAGGCCGCGGTGACGGTCGTGTAGCGATCGAGCCCGCCGCCGAGCTCGGTGCGGATCATCGTCGCGGCGGCCGGGGTGATCTCGACGCGGCCGATCGCGAATCGCCAGCCGAGCCACGACGAGCCGGCGAGCGTCCACGCGGTGCCGAGCGAGCGGTCGTCGAGGCGGTCGCGGACCATGGTGGCGCCGATGTCGAGGCGCGCGCCGACGTAGAGGCCGATCATCTCGTAGCGACCGCGGCAGCCGAACGGCCCCTCGCCGAACGGCCACCAGCGAGCCTCGCTGGTGGTGGTGACGGTGGTCGACGAGAAGTCGCCGCCGGCGGTCTTGCGCACCGCGAGCCCGAACGCGACGCTGCCCTCGAGCGGGAGGAAGCGCTCGTATTGGACGGCGGCGCCGTGGGCGAAGAACGCGGGAAGCCGCGTGGAGAGCGCGTTGCGCGGGCCGAGGCGGGGCTCGAAGCAGGCCGCGGCGACGCTCGGCGCGCACACGATCGCGAGGACGATCAGCGCTCTCACGGCTTGCCGATCGTGCGCGCGAGGAAGTCCTGAATCGCGAGCCACGACTCCGGCGTCTCGGTGGCCTGCGTCCACACGTAGGTGCCGCCCGCGACCGGCGAGAGCACGTGGCCGCCGCCGCCGATCTCGAGGAGGCGCGCGTCGTTGCCGGCGGAGCGGAGCGCGTCGCGCATGGCCTCGCTGTCGTCGTGGCCGACCCACCAGTCGCCGCCGCCGACCACGAAGAGGAACGGGGGCAGGCCGCTCCGCACGTGGCGGATGGGGGACGCGAGATCGTAGGCGGCCGGGCGCGCGGCGACGTCGCCGCCCATGTAGTCGGTGATGTACGAGGAGTCGGCGAAGTTGTGCATGTCGACGACGGGTGCGCCGGCGATCACCGCGCGCGGCGGGGCGGTGCGGCCGGAGGCGCAGTCGGGATCGAGGGAGCGATCGTTGGGCGACACGCCGAGGGTCGCGACGGTGTGACCGCCGGCGGAGTAGCCGAGCGCGGCGATCCGATCGGGATCGATGCGGTACTCGCTGGCCCGGGCGCGGAGGAAGGAGAGGGCGCACGCGGCGTCCTGAATGGAGCTCGGGAACCGCGCGTCGGGCACCAGGCGGTAGCCGATGCTCGCCGCGACGTAGCCGCTGCCCGCGAGCCTGCGCGCGGTGGCGGCCATCATCCAGCGCCCGCCGTACGCCCACGCGCCGCCGTGGACGAGCATGACCGCGGGCCGCCGTCCCTCTCCGCTCGGGAGGTAGAGGTCGAGCTTGGTGGCCTCGAAGCGATCGTCGTACGAGATGTCGTCGCGCTCCTCGGGGGCGCCGCAGGAGATCAGCGTAAGGGCGAGGAGCGCGGCGCGCATCGAGGGGAGGGTAGCCTGCGGCAGCGCGGATCGCGTGGGGCGCGATGTCGCAGGGAGCGCACGGAAAACGCGGGCAAACGCGCGGGTGCGGCGGTTGCTAGGGAAGGGGCGTGCGCGCGTGGTTGGGGTTGGGGGTGGCGCTCGTCGCCGGGCACGCTTCGGCGGCGCCCGCGCCGGCGGTGGTGCTCGAGCTGGTCGACGCCGAGCCGATCGGCGTGCGCGTCGCGGCGATCAACCTCGCCTACACGGGCGTCACCTGCGCGTTCGCCACGGTGCTCTTCGAGGGTGTCCTCGAGAAGGGCAAGCCGATCTCGGTCGCGAGCGACGCCTACCGGCTGTGCATCTCGCAGACGAGCGCGCCCAACACCAAGGCCGGCTTCGGCGCGCCCCTGCTGGTGGTTCGCGGTGCGCTGCCCGTGCACCTCATGCTTCGCTCGCGCCCGCCGCCGGGGCCGACGGCGCTCGCCACGCCCCTCACCGTCGTGGTCGAGGGCAAGGAGCGCATCGGCGTCCGCATCTCCGCCGGCACCACCGCCCCGTGCGACGCGTCGGTCAACACGCCGCTGTTCTCTGGCGTGCTCGAGCCCGATGTGCCGCGCGCGTTCGTCACCGAGGCCGCGTGCGTCTGCTTCGAGCAGACCTTCGCGCCGTTCACCACCACGGGGTTTACGGGGGCGTCGATTCGCTGCCGGCCCTGCCTCGGCGGTAAGTACTGCAAAATCAGCCTCACGGCGCCGTTTACGCTCGCTCTCGCCTCACGCCCCCCATAGCGCGAGGTGGAACGCGTCGAGCGTGCGCACCACGGCGCTCGCGATCGGCAGCCAGCTCCGGCAGCGATCGAGCACCAGGGCGTCTGCGCTCACCACGTCCTCCGCGCCGTCGAGCCGCGCGTCGGGGTTCGGGTCGAGCGCCGCCATGGTCTCGAACGGTCGCCCCGCTGCGCGCTCCTCGATGCGCGCCCGGAGGCGGCCGGAGTTGCTCACCGGCTCGTCGAGGTAGAGCTCCACCCGCTGCGGCGAGAGGGCTTCGAGGGCGTCGAGCGCGAGGTCGATCGCGCGATCGGTCGCGTCGACGAGGTGATAGCTGCCGCGGAGACCGGCGAGATCGCGGAGCGCGCCGTCGTAGCCGGTGAACACGAGTCCGCCCGAGAGCGCCACCTCGAGGGTGATGAGCAGGTTGAAGCCGTCGACCCGCACGACGGTGCCCGAGAGCGCGTCGCGGCGGCGCTCGGCGCGGGCTCGCCGCTGCTCCTCGGAGCAGACGGCGCGCTTGAGGAACAGCCGCTGGCGCGTGGCGAGCTGGTGGTGCCCGCCGACGAACGCGACGGCGCTATCGAGCGAGTACTTTCGGCCGAGCAGCCAGATCGCCTCGTCGGCCGCGGCGCGCAGGCGAGGGCGCATCGGCTCGGCGAAGAGCGCCTCGTCCTCGGGGGCTCGGCCGCGGTGGGTCGTCACGGCTCACCCGAGCTCGCCGAGCGCGTCGACCCAGCGCAAGTCCATCGTGCGCGCCCGCTCGGCGAGCGCCGCGACGAGCTCGCGCGTGTGCTGCTCGTGGCCCTCGAGCAGGAACACGTAGCGGCGGTGCGGCGCTTGCGACTCGAACACGAGGGTGTCGCCGAAGCGGTAGACGCGGTGGATGTCCTGCCACGGGAACGACATCGCGGTGCGCCGGCGCGCGAGGTGCACGCCCTCGTCGTTGAGCACCACCGTGTCGAGGCCGCGTCCGAAGAGCGTCCACAGGGCGCGCGCGGTGAGCACCGCGAACGCGAACAGGGTGATGAGGACGCCGGCCACGATGTCGCGGACGCCCTTCCACCAGAAGTACACCGGCGCGACCAGGAACGACGCGGCGGCCGCGAGGATGGCCTCGCGACGCGCGTTCCGTAGGTCGGGCTCGAAGCGCACTACCCGACCCGCCCCGCCGCCCCGTGCTGCATCGCCGCAGCGTCCCGCGGGCCCGGGAGCGCGACAAGCGGACATTGATGGTCAGCGTGCCAACCGGAGCCCTCGATCCCCGCGCGGCGCGACCTCCAGATCGGTCGATGAGCCGCAAGCGAGACGACGGGGCCGCGCCGCCGCAGTGGGGCCTCGATCGAGCCATGCGCAGCGAGGCGCCCTCGCTGGTGGGCGCCGACGACGCGTCGATCGAGGCGCGCGCGCGAGAGCTCGGGTGCGATCCCGCGCGGCTCCGGGCGTACGTGAACGACGCGCGCCGCCGCGCGACCCGAAGTTGACCGATTAGGGCTGCACGCCGAGGCCGAAGTCGACGCCGCTGACGGCGCCCGCCACGGTGATGGTATCGGCCATGGCAGACGTGAGCTTCGGTGCAGCGACGGTGCCGCGCGCGAAGCCGATGTAGTCGCCGGGATCGTTGACCTTGCCGTTGTTGGTCTGATCGACGCGAACGCCGATCTGGTAATCCGCGGCCTCGAGGCCGGTGATCTTGTAGGTCATCGTGCCGCTCGCGGAGGTGGTGCCCGCGGGACCGACCTGGTTCCCTCCGCCCTTGCGGATCACCTCGAACTGGATCGGCCGCCCCGCGGCTGCGCCGGCGGGGAGCGTGACGGTGCCGGTGATGACGTGCGGACCGCCCTTGCCGATGAAGTCGGCGTCGAACGTGAGGTCGGTCGGCGTCGTCATCGAGCCGGTGTCGGTGGGCGATGCCGAGTCCGAGGCGGTCGAGTCCTGCGGCGCGCTGTCGGACGGCGCCGTGCCGGTGTCGGTGACGGACGGCGTGCCGGTGTCGCTGTCGCTGCCGCAGCCGACCGAGACGAGGGAGGTGAGGATGACCGAGAGGGCGAGCTTGGCGACGGACATGAGGCGAATGGTCGCTGGATTCATGGCGGAGGAGCAAGGAAGCGCGGCGCGTGGCTCAGGGCGGGATCCACCCCTCGCGCAGTAACCACGAGCCCGGCCCGTGGACGAGCTCCTTGCAGGCGAGCGACGAGAACCCATCGACGTCGACGCGCGGACGCTTGCCCCAACGCGCGAGGTGCACCGCGCGGTTGCCGAGGACGTAGAGGAGCGCGTTGCGCGTCTCGCTCGGGCTGCGGAGCACGTGCTCGTGGTAGCGGTCCGCGAGACGCGGCCCGCGCGCCCCCATGACGCGGTTGAGGCCGCGGGCGACGCGAATGAAGAGCGCGCGCAGGCCGTTGCTCATGCGCCGACGGTCGTCCGCCTCGACGATGAGGTGCACGTGGTTGTGCTGCACCGAAAAGTGCACCACGCGAAAGCCCTCGCGCCCGCGGACCTCGGCGAGCGCGTCGGCGATGGGGCGGTAACAGCGCTGGCTGCGAAGGTTCCAGGTGCCGTGTGTGGTGCGGACGGTGATGTGGTGCGGGCGGTGCCGCGACACCGAGGGACGGCGCACGTGCGAGATGCGATCGCTCCTGCGCGAGCCCTTGGGCCTGCCCGCGCCCGCGCGGCGGCCGCCCCAGGTGTTGGGGAAGGCGAGCTCCTGCTGCTCGGCACGCGGCATCGTCACACTTGAATAATGGCGATTGTATGATTGTCAACGGTTCGGCCTGCCGGCGGCCTCTCGGGCGAAGCGGGCAGCAGCGTGGTCGTCGCTCGCGGCGGCGGGCGACCTCGCGCATTCGAATGATCTCGGGGAGGCGAGACGGCGGCTGCGCGCATACGCAGCGAGTCGTGGTACGCCTGCTTCGCCCGAGAGGCCGCCGGCAGGCTCTTCTAGCCCTGCTCCGAGCGCCTTCGCGCGCGTGCTTCGACCACGAGCTCTCGCAGGCGACGCGAGTCGCAGCGCAGCTCCGCGGCGCGCGCCTTGATCGCCGCGTCGTCGGCGTCGAGCAGCGCGGCGGCCGCGGCGCGCATGAGGCGCTCATGTCCCCACTCCGGCGGGGCGACCTTCTGATCTCGCTTGCGGGCCATGCGAACGATCTGCGCCGGGATGCGCGCGGGGGTCGAGAGCCGGGAGAGGCAGCCAACCAATCTTGGTTGCGCGCTTAGAGTCTCCGCACCGCGTGCCGTGTCGCCGTTGGTGACCGAGGCGTTCTCGCGTTGCACGCGACTCCGATGAGCGCGACGGCCAGGGCGACCGATCTCACGCCTGAGCAGCGCACCGCGCGCGCTCAGTCGGTGCCGGCGTCGAAGGTCCAGACCACGGCGCCCACGCTGCCGACGTGCCGCAGTAACTTGCCGAAGTCGGCGCACATGATCCGGCCCGTGTGCGCGTCGATCTCGCACCGCCCGACAAGCGGTGGCAGTGCGCCGACCTCCGCCGCCGTTGCGCCGGGTGCTACCGCGCCATACTCGAATGCGTGCACGCAAACAGGATCACCCGGCCAGCACCGGGACGGGGCGTGGTGGCTCATATGGATCCGCGGCACCATGCCAGGCGGTGGTGTTGGAACGTGTGCGAGGATCGCGTTGTACGCCGCGCCCACGTCCACCCGGGTCAGCGGCGGCGAGGTGTCCGGGGCCGCGGCATCCTGCTCGGTGACGTCGGGTATCGAGGCGTCGCGCGCCGGGTCGGGCCGGATCGCCACGTCCGCCCGCTCTCGCTTGCACGAGGCGGCGAGCACGACGAGGGACATCGCGACGACGAGCTTCACCACTACCGAGGTTATCGCGCGCGGATGCTCTCCGTTGCCTGGAGCAGCGGTATCGGCATCGCCAGGTGTCGCGCCGGAGCAGAGTGAAACCGACTGTTGCGGCGAGAAGGGCGGGCGCGCGGCTGTCTCCCGACCGCGACCCACCCGGCTCCGAGCTTCATTGGGGAACGCGAGCCGGCGGCTACGTGCATCCACGGCGAGTCGCGGCGCGCCTGCTTCGCCCGAGAGGCCGCCGGCAGGCCGACCTGGGCCCTGTTCCGAACGCCTTCGCGCCTCGGCGCATGTTCGTATCGAACTGCCGCGCAATGGAGCGGGGCGGCGGCGCTCCCGGGCATCGCCGACGAGCACCATCGCCGCATCGACGTGGTTCGATGCGTGATGGACACGACGGCGCGGATCAGGGCTGCGTGCGACAGCAGTAGTACCCGTCGGCGACGCCTTTCGCGGTGTCCTCGTCGAGCTCGCTGAGCTGGCAGTCGGAGCGGGGCTGCTTGCTCTTGAAGTCAGCCCAGAGCGTGGAGTGTTGCCGGCAGCGAACGTAGTAGCGCCCGCCGAAGTTCGCGGGGCACGACGAGCTGCTCCCGAGCTCCTCGCACTCGATCGACTCGGTGGCAGGTGTCGCTGCGCCGTCGTTTCCGCAGCGCTCGGCCACCTCGGCGGGATCGGCGGCTCCACATCCGGACAGGATCGAGCACGCGGTTGCGACCATCAGCGCGCGAATGAGTTCCTTGAGCATGCACCGGAGTCGACCGCTGCCGACCCTCGGTTGCGCGTCGAGCGAAGAAAAACGCCCACGGTTCACGCGGACCATAGTTCGAGAAGCTCTCGCAGCGTTCGGTTCGAAGGCTTTGGTGGTGCCCCCACGGGCTCACGGCGCCGGGCTGCGCAGTGCATTGTCAACGGTTCGGCCTGCCGGCGGCCTCGCCGGCGAAGCGCGCAGCACCGCTGTCGCTGCTCGAAGCGGCGCATGCCTCGCCTCATCTCTCCAGTTACCTGGGGGAGCGAGACCGCGGCGCGCGCATCCACGGCGAGTCGGAGCGCGACTGCTTCGCCCGAGATGCCGCCGGCAGGCCGACTTCTGCGGCGTGCGCCCTGCCGTCCCGCCAGGGGGCGAGTGCGTCACGGCCTCTCTGTGTAAGCGATTCGGTGCATCGCGCGCCGCCCGATCCACGCCGTGACCAGCGCGCCGAGTGAGATGACGGCCCCCATCGCGATCGACATCGCGACCATGAAGACCGTCATGCCAAGCCCTTGCGCGGGGAGCAGGAACGGGGTCATCGAGGCGCCGAAGTACAGAAGGAACGCGAGGAATGTGATCGTCCAGGCTCGCCCGAGGAATGGGGCGCCGCGACGGGGATCGATCACGCAGGTGATCGCGCCTGCAGCGGCGCCTGCACCGAGGGGCGCGCAGAAGAGAGCGGCGGTGCCGGGGACCAACATGAGCGGAAGAGCGACCAGGGCCGTCGAGAGTCCCACGAAGCCGATGCCGACGGTCGCCGCGCGCTGGGGGCCGCCGAGCAAGCGCACGACGAGGTGCAAGGTCGGCTTGCTGTTCTCGCTTCGGTAGGGGCCGAGATTGGGTGCGCTCTCGGGAACCTCGGAGGGCAGGAGCAACGCCGGGACGAACGCGGTGCCGCTCGGCACGAGGAGTAGGGCGCCGATCACGGGCAGCAGCCCAGCGTCCCTCGCTCGGCGGATCGCGACGAGCCCGACGGCGAGAAGGATCGCGAGCTCGGCGACGAGGTGGACCACCGACTGCCCACGCAGGTGGAGCGCCCCAGCGGAGAGATCGAGCACGACCCACACCCGCTCGCCGCGCGCGCGCCGCAGTAGAGAGCGAGCGACGAGCGCTGCGATCGCCACTGCGAGGAAGGTCGTTCTGGGCGAACGTCCACGGATCACGCCGCCAGGAGAGCGCACCGCCTGCGGATGCGCGAGCGAACAAAAGTCGAAAGCGCGGAGGACCAGAGTTCGTCGGGGTTGAGTGGGGACCCAATGGCAGGTGCTACCGGGTCGCCTCCACGTGTCGCGTGAGCGCTCGGGGGTTTGAGGATCCGCGGCCCGCTGCGTGGCTGGTTTCGGCGCAGCTTCCGTTGGGAGTGAGGTTGAGGCGGTTCAGTCGTCCAGCGCCGCGGCGACGTCCCACACCTTCGGCGGCGTTTGCGGCGACACGCGCGTGGAAGCGTCGTCCGAGAGCGAGAGATCGCTCTTCCAGTTCAGCGCGCTCCCGAGGACTCCGCACGAGACGCAGCGGTGGCCGAGGGACGCCCAGCGGACCCACTCCTCGCCCGCGTCGCCTCGGATCGCGAGTCCGAGACCGACCTCGAACGTCGTTCCACCGCATGGGCACGCCACATCTTCGATGTCGTCCGCGACATCCCAGTGTTGCTCGCTGTCGGCGACGAAGGTCAGCGCTCCGCACGCGACACACTCGGTCTGCGCCAGCTCGTCATCGGGCTGCAGATGCACGTGGAAGACCCCGTCGCCACAGGTGCAGCGCGCCTCCACGACTTTCTGGATCGGGTAGCCCTCCGGCTCGAGCGCATCCAAGTACTCGAGCAGGTCGACGAACTCGGTCCCGCGCCACCATTCGCCGCTGTCGTCGATGGTCATCCGACGACCATACATAGCCGCCGACGTCCGCAAAAAGTCAGAAGCCCGAAGTCTCCTTCGGGCTTCTGGTTGGTGACCCCAACGGGAGTTGAACCCGTGTTACCGGCGTGAGAGGCCGATGTCCTAACCACTAGACGATGGGGCCAGCCTCTACTCTCACGTACTGCACTTCACTGCACCGGCGGTTAGGGCCGGCTGGCTGGGGGACTAGGATTCGAACCTAGATAGACGGAGCCAGAATCCGTCGTCCTGCCGTTAGACGATCCCCCAAGACAACTGCGCGGGGTGGTCCACGGAACCCCGTGTCCGCTCGCCGAAGCGAGACGGGCTGCGCACTCTATTCGCCGGCGGCGCGCTGTCAAGAAGGCGATTACTTGTCGGCGTAGAGCTCGACTTTGCCGTCGGAGCACGCGAGCACGACGGTGCCGGGGCCCGCGCTCGCGAGGGCGGTGGTGCCGCCGCCGAACGCGCCGCCGCAGCGGGCGAAGCGGGTCACGACGCCGGTGCGGGCGATGGCGATGCCGTCGCTCGAGCCCCAGGCGATCGCGCCGTCCTCCGCCATGAGCGGGGCGACCTCGCCGAGCGAGGGGACGTAGGCGACGCCGCCGTCCTTGCCGAACGACAGGGGCGCGGAGCCGGGTATGTCGAACGGGCCGAGGTCGGCGCCGAGCGCCGAGGTGCCGAGCAGCGTGCCGCCGGCGATCGCGACCGCGAGATCGCCGCGCGCGCTCACGCCGGGGGCCGTGCGGTAGGGGACCGGCAGCTTCGGGAGCAGCGCCTTGCGGGCGCCGGTGACGAGGTCCATCTGCTCGACGAGCGTTTCGGAGACGCAGAGCGCGCGCTCCTTGCGGCCGCCGGGCTCCGACGAGCCGTCGATCGCGAGGCCGCCGCGGCAGATGCCGTCGTTGGAGGTGACCTTCTCGCCGAAAGTGCCGATCACGCGCGGCACGCGGTGCGCGCGCCAGGAGTAGAGATCGCCGCTGTTGGCGACCGCGAGCACCTCGCCGTTGTCGCGGGCGGCGATGAACGGTGCGACGTCGAGGCGCACGCGGTCGACGACCGTGCCCTTGGCGTCGAGCTCGATCAGCTCGGGGCGGCGCGACACCGCGAACCCGCCGCCGGGCAGGGGCGCGAGGCCGACGCGGGGCACCGACGCGAGCTCGTTGGCGAGCCGGGTGCGGAACATGATCGCGCCGCCGGGGGCGACGCCGATCGCGAAGCCGCGGATGGTGACGATGACGCGGAGGCCGCTCGCGAGGATGATCGGCGCGCCGGCCGCGGCGTCCTGGTTGAGCGCGCCGAGGCCGTCGAGATCGCCGGCCGGGGTGCGCAGCTTGGTGACCGACTTGGGCGCGCCGGTCTGCGCTCCGAGCTCGACGAGCTGCCCCTCGCCGCCGGCGGACGGCGCGACCGCGGCGATGACGTTGCCGTCGCCGTCGACCGCGATCGGCCAGTCGATGCGACCGGCGACGTTGCGCGACCACTTGAGCTGCGGCGCGAGCGGGAGCGACTTGACCGCGCCGCGCCGCGGGCCGCCGCCGCGATCGCTCGGCCACCGCGCGCTCGCGGAGCCATACGCGGACACCGCGACCGTCGGGTCGACGAGCTCCGCGCGGGACGACGTGAGCGAGAACGCGAAGAGCCCGAGGAGCGCCGCGACGGACGCCCCCGTGAGGACCCTAGACGTCATCGTTCGACGAGCCACCCTTGCCGAGCGTACCGCCCGCGGCCGCCAGCAGATAGGCCTCGATGAACTTGTCGAGATCGCCGTCGAGCGCGGCGTCCGGGTTGCCCGACTCCTCGCCGGTGCGGTGGTCCTTGACCATGCGGTAGGGCGCGAGCACGTAGCTGCGGATCTGCGAGCCCCACGCGATCTGCGATTTGGTCGCGTTGTAGGCCGCGGTCTCCTGCTCGCGGCGCTGGAGCTCCATGTCGTAGAGCTTCGCCTGCAGCATCTTCTTCGCGAGCAGGCGGTTCTGGAGCTGCGAGCGCTCGGCGCGACACACGACGACGATGCCCGACGGGAGGTGCTTCATGCGCACCGCCGTCTCGACCTTGTTGACGTTCTGCCCGCCCTTGCCGCCGGCGCGCATCGTCGTGGTCTCGAGATCCTCGTCCTTGATCTCGATCTTGATGTCGTCGTCGACCTCGGGGAGGACCTCGACGGCGGCGAACGCCGTTTGCCGGCGCGCCTGCGCGTCGAACGGCGAGATGCGCACGAGCCGGTGGACGCCGTGCTCGCTGCGGAGGAATCCGTAGGCGTAGGGACCGGTGACGCTGAACGACGCGCCGTCGATGCCGGCGTCGTCGCCGGCCTGGAAGTCCATCACCTCGGTCTTCCAGCCGCGCTTCTCGCAGTAGCGAAGGAGCATGCGCAGGACCATCTCGGCCCAGTCCTTCGCGTCGGTGCCGCCGGTGCCGGGGTGGACGTTGACGATCGCGTTGTTGCGGTCGGCGCGGCCGCTCAGCATGCGGCCGAGCTCGAGCTGCCGGAGGCGCGTGTCGTGCGCGGCGATGCGGGCAGCGACCTCGGCCTCGACCTTGTCGGCCTCGGCGCCGGGCTCCATGCCGGCGATCTCGAGCAGCTCGAGGTCGTCGTTGACGAGCTTGTCGAGCGCCTCGTAGCTCGTGATCTTGTCCTCGACGTCGGCGCGCTCGCGGAGCAGGGACTGGGCCTTGGCCTGGTCGTCCCAGAAGCCGGGGGCGCCCGCGCGGTCGTTGAGCTGGTCTAGCTTCCGCTTGAGGGTAGGGACGTCAAAGATGCCCCCTTAGCGTCATAAGACGCCCTTGGAGGTCCTGCAGCTTGGCGCGCGTTTCGGCGAGCATGCGGGACTTCTAGCACGCGGGCGAGCTACCATTCAAAGCCGATGCGCCGGCTCTCTGCGTTCCTGCTCGCCTCGTCGGTGGCCTTGCCCATGGGAGTGACCCCGGGAGCGACCGCGCACGCCGGCCCGGGCCAGGTCGTCAACGTCACCCGCGCGATCGTGCCCAAGGCCCCCGAGTGCTCGGCCCTCTTCACCAAGGCCGGCGACAAGAACAAGCCCAACCTGTGGGAGGCCGCCAAGCAGCCGGCGCTCCACAAACACTGCGAGCACCTCCAGGTGGCGCTCGAGCGGGTCGACGCCGGCAACTTCGTCGCCGCGCTCGACCACGCGCAGAAGGCCGACGACCTCACACCCGGACAGCCGGGGCCGTTCGTGCTCCGCGGGCTCGCCTACTCGCGGTGGGGCAAGCCGAAGGACGCGGCGGCGGCGTTCGACAAGGCCAAGTCGCTCCACCCGCGCGCGCTCGACGACGCCACCGTGCTCGACGACTACGGCGCGTCGCTCGTCCGCCTCGGCAAGCTCGACGAGGCGCGCCGCGCGTATCGCGCGCTCCTCCCGCGCGTCACCGGCCCCACCGGCATGTGCGGCGTGCAGACGCAGTGCGCGGCCGCGTCGCTCGCGTACCTCACCGCGGGCGTCGTCGCGATGGACGAGGGCACGACGGGCCTCGAGGAGTCGATCGCGATCCTCCGCGAGGCGCGGAGCAAGAGCGACGGAGAGCTCAAGCGCGTCGCCACCTTCGCGCTCGCCCTCGCGCTCGACCGCCGCGGCGACGCCGATCAGGCGCGCGAGATCGCGTCGGACATGGCGAAGGCGCGCGGCGTCCCCGCCGAGATCCCGCCCGAGATCACCGTGCGCTTCCCCGGCCTCGAGGAGGCGTACGCGATCCGCGCGATCGGCCTCGAGACGACCGACGTGCCCGCCGCCATCGAGGCGTGGAAGCAATACCTCGCGGGCGGCGGAGACAAGCGCGCGTGGGCGGCGCACGCCAAGACCAAGCTCGGGAAGCTCGAGAAGCCGGGCGCCAAACCGAAGGCAAAATGAGGCGCGCGGTCGCCGCGCTGCTTCTCTTGTTCGCGCTCCCGGCGCGGGCCGATTCGATCTGGGAGAAGGCCAAGGCGCCGCCGGTCGCCAAGGGCATGCTGACCAACGACGAGCTCCACCGCTACGTCGCCGGTCAGCTCCACGCCGCGCGCATGTCGAAGGCGACCGATCCGATCGCGGGCGCGCAGGCCACCGCGCCGCTCGTGCCCGTGCTCGACACGCTGGTGCGTCACGACGCCGCGACCAGCAAGGACCCGCGCATCCGCTTCGACTACGGCTTCATCCTCGCTCGCCTCCGCAAGTGCAGCCAGGCCACCGTCGCCCTCGAGGGCGCGCTGAAGCTCGGAAGCGAGCACCCCTTCGCGCAGGACGGCGCGTTCGAGCTCGCCATCTGTTACTCGCTCCTCGGCAAGCACGCCGACGAGGAGCGCGCCTATCTCGTCGCGCTCGACCTCAGCGATCGACCGACCCATAAGTCGATTATCTATTCGAACCTCGCCGAGTCGCGCATGGCGCAGGGCAAGCTCGACGAGGGCATCGACGCCGTCGAAGAGGCGATCGCGCTCGAGCCCGACTTCGCCTCCGCGCGCTACAACCTCGCGATCCTCAAGGACCGCGCCGGCGAGCCGTTCGGCGCGCTCGACGCCGCCAAGCAGGCCGTGCAGCTCGACCCCGAGGGCGAGTACCTCGACGGCGAGGGCGTGTTCTTCGAGCCGGCCTACGAGAAGTATTGGTACTACGCGCTGCGCGACCTCGCGCTCGCCGAGCTGACGGTCGGCAGCGAACGGGTCAACCACCTGCTCGCCGCGCTGGTCGCGTACCGCAAATGGCTCGACCTCTCGGAGCCCGCGGACCGGTACCGCGCGCGTTGCCTCGAGGACATCGCCCGCCTCGAGAAGCTCCTCAAGCTCAAGCCGCCCAAGCCCTGAGCGTCACTCCTCGATCATCGAGTAGAACGTCGCGCGGCACACGTCGTCGGGCAGCGGGCGGCCGCACCCGATCGCGACCTTGTCGCCGACGATCTGCGCCGCGAGGTCGAAGCCCTCGCAGTAGGCGAGGGCGCCCTGCCACTGATCGTTGCCGCCGCCCCTCGCCACCGTGCCCCACTTCGACCAGGTGCGCACCGGCTCCTCGATGCGCTGCACGTTGCACCCGCGCTCCCTCGCGCGGCGCACGAACGCGATGATGACGTCGGTCGGCGGCACCTCGAAGTCGGTGGTCTCGAGGAGCGTCCAGTGCTGGTCGGCGGCGCCGGTGAACGGCGGCCGGGCCGCGGAGCAGCCCGCGATCCACAGCAGCGCGAGCGCCCCCCGCATCAGGGGAAGGTTAGCGTGACGAGCGCCTCGCCGCCGCTCGGCGAGCGCGGCAGTCGCCAGACCCCCACCTTGTTCTGCACGCAGAGCGCGAGCTCGCCGAACTGCTTGGTGAGGAACTTGGTGGGGCGGCCGTCGGGGCCGACCGTGACGGTGACCTCGTAGCGGTGGATCCCCGCGATGGCCGCCCGCGCGGCGCACGCCTCGATGAGGTAACCGACGCGCGACTCGATGAACGTGCGGATGTCGGCCTCGGTCAGCGCGTCGACCCGCGCGTCGACCACCGTGGGGCCGGCGTCCTCGGCGACGTAGGCCGGGGCGACCTCGGGCGGCGCGTCGACGACCACGACGACGAGCGGCGCGGCGGCGTCCACCGGCGCGGGTTGGGCCGGGGTCGGCCGATCTGCGCGGCACCCGGCGAGGGCAACGATCGCGACGAGCAGCGGTCTCACGCCGCCGAGTCTACCGCCGGTGCGACCTCGCGCGAGAGCACCTCTTGGAGCTTCACCCGATCGAGCTCCCCCTCCCACCGCGCCACCACGATCGTCGCCACGGCGTTGCCGACCAGGTTCGTGAGCGCCCGCGCCTCGCTCATGAAGCGATCGATCCCGAGGATCAGCGCCAGGCCCGCGACCGGGATCTTCCCGACGCTCGCCAGCGTCGCCGCGAGCGTGACGAAGCCGCTCCCGGTGACGCCCGCCGCGCCCTTGGAGGTGAGGAGCAACACGCCGAGCACGCCCAGCATGTCGCCCATCGAGAGCGCCGTGTCGGTCGCCTGCGCGACGAAGATCGCGGCCATCGTCAGGTAGATCGACGTGCCGTCGAGGTTGAACGAGTACCCGGCGGGCACGACCAACCCGACGACGCTCCGGCTGCAGCCGGCGGCCTCGAGCTTGTCCATCAGGCGCGGCAGCACCGACTCCGAGGACGAGGTGCCGAGCACGATCACGAGCTCGTCGCGGAGGTATTTGATGAGCCGCCACACCGAGAACCCGCACGCGAACGAGACCACCCCGAGCACGCCGAACACGAACAGGAAGCAGGTGCCGTAGAAGCAGGCCATCAGCTTGCCGAGGCTGACCATGGTGTGGACGCCGTACTTGCCGATGGTGAACGCCATCGCCCCGAACGCGCCGATCGGCGCGAGCTTCATCACGAGCCCGACGATCCCGAACAGCGCGTGGCCGAACCGCTCGAGCACGTCGAGGAGCGGCTTGCCCTTCTCGCCCATCTTCGCGACGGCGAGGCCGAACAACACGGCGAAGACCAGCACCTGGAGGATGTCGCCCTTGGCGAAGGCGTCGACGACGGTGTTGGGGATCGTCTCGAGGAGGAACGCGAGCACGCCGTGCCCCTGCTTGACCGCGTCGGCGCCGGGGATCGACTTGGCGTCGAGCGTGCGCACGTCGGCGTGGATCCCCGCGCCCGGCTTCACCAGCACGACCACCGCGAGCCCGACGATCAACGCCAACGTGCTGAGCGCCTCGAAGTAGAGGAGCGCCTTCCCGCCGACGCGGCCGACCTTCTTGAGATCGCCCATCGCCGCGATCCCGACGGCGACCGTGGCGAACACGATCGGCGCGATCACCATCTTGATCAGGCGGATGAAGATGTCGCCGAGCGGCTTGCACTTCTCGCCGACGTGCGGGAAGAAGTGGCCGACCGCGATGCCGATCGCGATCGCCGCGAGCACCTGCAAATAGAGGCGATGGCTCTTCATGGGAGCCGCGACAGCGCCACCGACACCTCGCACGACGGCAGGCCGACGACGGCGCCGTAGCTCCCCTCGATGCGCGACACGAACGCCGCGCCGCGGCCCTGGATCGCGTAGCCGCCCGCTTTGTCCTCGCCCTCGCCGGTGGCGACGTAGTCGGCGATCTCCTGCTCGTCGAGCGCGCGAAACACGACCCGGGTGGCGACGCTCTCGACGTGCGCGCCCCGCGGCGTCGCGAGCGCGAAGCGCGTGGTGACCACGTGGGCGCGGCCGGACAGCGCGCGGAGCAGGCGATCGCCGTCGCCGGCGGGCTTGTGCAGGATCGCGCCGTCGAGATCGACGACCGTGTCGGCGACGAGCAGCGCGTCGTGGGCGCCGAGGGGAGGGGCGGCGGCGAGCTTGCTCGCGACGATCCGCTCGATGTAGGCGGCGGCGCCCTCGCCGGGGCGCTCGGTCTCGTCGACGTTCACCGGCGACACCGTGACGCGATGGCCGAGCGCCTCGAGCAACTGTTTGCGGCGCGGCGAGGCCGAGCAGAGCAGGATCGCGAAGCTCTTCACGGCCTCGTCCGTACCACGTTTTCTCGGTGTTCGCGCGGACCCGGTTGCCGCCGCCCCGGACGTGGGTCAGCGTGCCCTCCTGCGATGCGTGAGACCCGGGAAGCCCGCGCCGTGCCGCTGATCGTGGGCGCCTATGCGGTCGTCGGCGCGGTCGGCCTCGGCATCGCGGCCCTGCGCGGCCAGCCCAACGTCTTCGTGTGCCAGTCGCTCCGGCTCGGTGACGACCCGGTGATGGGACACGTGGCGAGCCTCGCGGGCGGCGTCTGCCTCGCGGTGATCATCATCGCGGCCACCCGCTACTTCGTGCGCACCACGGCGTGGGCTGCGGCCCTGCACGAAGACCTCCGCCCGATGGCCCGCGCGCTCGGCGAGGGGGCGATCGTGCCCATCGCGCTCGCCTCCTCCGTCGGCGAGGAAATCCTCTTCCGCGGCGCGCTCACCCCGTGGCTCGGCATCATCGCCTCGAGCGTGCTCTTCGGCCTGCTCCACCAGATGCGCGGTCGCTCCCGGCTGAGCTGGGTGGCCTTCGCCGTCGTGGTCGGCGCGCTCCTCGCGTCGCTCTTCCGCGTCACCGGCTCGCTCCTCGGTCCGATCGTGGCGCACGCGCTGATCAACGGCGTCAACCTCCGGTTCCTGATCCATCACGCGCCGGCGCGGCAGAAAGCATTGGGTGGCCTGCTGGGCAGGTAACTGCTAGTACGCCGCCCCCCTCATGCCGGACCTGCAGCCGTCTGCCGAGCGCGCCGTGCGAGCGCTCGAGCGCGCCACCTCGGCGGCAGAGTGCAAGCCGGTGCCCGAGATCGTGGTCGCCTCGCGCGACGACATCGCGGTGCTCCCGGTCGAGGTGGTGCGCGTCGCCCTCGACCGCGTGCTGATGGGCCCGTCGCCCGAGGCCGGGCTCGACGCGCTCCTCGACGGCGGCGTGCTCCCCTCGATCCTCCCCGAGGTGCACGCCATGGTCGGCTTCGGCGACGGCGAGTGGCGCCACAAGGACGTGTGGAAGCACACCAAGCAGGTGGTCGCCCAGGCGGTCCCGCGGATCGAGGTCCGCTGGGGCTCGCTCCTCCACGACATCGGCAAGGTCAAGACCCGCTCGATCAGCGCCGACGGCGAGGTCCACTTCTTCGGCCACGCCGAGGTCGGCGCGCGCATGTTCGACAAGCTCAACAAGCGGATGCCGCTCTTCTCCGCCGAGGAGACGCTGCGCGACGAGGTCCGCTTCCTCATCCTTCACCACCTGCGCGCCGCGCAGTACGACCCGTCGTGGACCGACTCCGCGGTGCGCCGCTTCGCCAAGGAGATCGGCGACTACCTCGACGACCTCCTCTGCCTCTCGCGCGCCGACATCACCACCAAGCGCCCCGAGAAGAAGCGCCGCGGCCTCCGCCAAATCGACGAGCTCGCCGAGCGCGTCGCGAAGATCCGCGAGGAGGACGCGCGGGTGCCGCCGCTCCCCAAGGGGCTCGGCACCTCGATCTCGGCGCGCTTCGGGATCGCGCCGAGCCCCGAGCTCGGCACGCTCATGCGCGCGCTCACCGTCGCCGTCGAGTCGGGCGAGGTGCCCGCGCAGCAGCCGCCCGACGTCTACCTCGACTTCCTCGCGGCCAACGCCGACCGATTCGGCATCCCGAAGCGCTGACCGCTCCTGTCGAAGTAGCCCTCACTCATCCTCTCCCTCGCCGAGCTGCTTGGCAGCGCTGCCGGCGGCGAGCACCTCGACCTTGCGCAGGCGCGCGCTCTCGCGCTTGGGGATCTCGATGGTGAGCACGCCGTCCTCGAGCTTGGCCGTGAGCTGGTCTGCGTCGGCCCACTCGGGCACCACGAGCGCCTGGGAGAAGCGCCCGTAGGCGCGGCCGAGGAGCACCTGCTCGCGCGACTCCGACGCGCGGAACCGCCGCTCGCCCTCGATGGTGAGCACGCCTCCGGCGAGGACGATGTTGAGGTCTGCGAGGCGGACGCCGGGCACGTCGAGCTCGAAGCGGATCGCCGATTCGTCGCTCCGCACGTCGATCGCCGGGCGAAAGCCGCGCACCGCGGTGGAGCCGCCGAACGCCGCACCCATGAAATCGTCCATCCACGAGCGCCGACGCATACCGGAAAAATAATCTTCGTTTGGCGCTGTCAACTATCCTTGCCGGAATGTCGCGCACCGCGCGGGTACGCAGCCGGGGTCGCCCCGACCGTCTGGTCGTCGTCATGAGCGACATCGAGATGGGCGCCGGCGGCGCGGTCGACGATTTCCCCAACTCGCCGTGGCTCGGAGACGTGCTCCGCCGCTACCTGGCTGGTCCGTACAGCGATCTCCACCTCGACCTTGTCTTCAACGGCGACACGCTCGACCTCCTGAAGACGAGCTACCGCGACGTCTACAGCCACCACGTCACGAGCGAGATCGCGGTCGGCAAGCTCGAGCGCATCGCCGACGCCCACCCGCGGTTCTTCGCCGCCATCCGCGACCTGCTCGCGCACCGCGGGCCGCACGTCACCGTGCACTTCGTCGCGGGCAACCACGACCTCGAGCTGTTCTTCCCCGAGGTGCAGGACGCCATCCGCGACCTCACCGCGCGCGACGAGCGGGTGCGGTTCCACGGCCACGGCTTCGATCTCGGGCGCGTGCGGTTCGAGCACGGGTCCCAGCTCGACCCGCTGTTTCGCGTGGAGCCCGAGACGCCGTTCCTCGAGCACAACGGCAAGCGCATCCTCAACCTCAGCTGGACGTCGGTCGCGCTCCTCGACATCGCGATGCCGCTCCAGCCGCTGCTCCACCACCTCGACCGGCTCAAGCCCAAGCGCATGGTCCTCTCGCTGATGCCCGAGGTGAAGGAGCTCCTCACGGGCCTCGCCTGGACCTACTGGACCAGGGCGTACTGGCAGGACTGGTGGGGCGGCGAGAACCCGGTCAAGCGCGTGACCTGGACGATGATCAAAGAGGTCGTCCGCCGCATGGTGTCGCTCGATGTCGACGTGTCGATGGAGGACACCTTCGCGAAGAAGCTCGAGGAGGACGGGAGCGCGGATCTCTTCGTCGTCGGCCACCAACACGAGCCGGGGTGGTGGGGCTTCGGCACGCGCAAGGCGCTCCGCACCGGCGCGCTCCGCGACGAGTTCATGCTGAGCGACGACGGCTACGTGCAGACGCCGATCAACAAGACCTGGGCCGAGGCCTTCCTCGCCGGCGACGAGGTGGTCCGCTCGCACCTGGTCGAGGAGACCGCGCCCCCGCGGCCCCCGGGCACGATGCCGGCGTCGATCTTCGACGTGCTGCCGCCGGTGCGCGAGCGCCTCGCGCAGATCGCGAGCGACAAGGTCGCGCAGAAGAAGCAGGAAGCGCTGGAGAAGGAGACCGGAGGCGGCGGCTAGGTCCGCGGGCGCGGTTCGTGCTAATCCGGGCGCTCCATGAGCTCTCGGATCCCGGTCTGTGCGCCGTTCTTCACCGGCAAAGAGCGCCAATACGTCCTCGAGGCGGTCGACAGCGGGTGGATCTCGTCGGCCGGCGAGTTCATCGGCCGCTTCGAGCGCGCGTTCGCGGCGCTGTGTCGGGTTCGCCACGCCGAGTCGTGCGCCAACGGCACGGTGGCGCTCCACCTGCTGCTCCACGCCTGGGGCGTCGGTCCGGGCGACGAGGTCATCGTCCCGTCGGAGACGTTCGTCGCCACGGCCAACGCGGTCCTCTACTGCGGCGCCAAGCCGGTGTTCTGCGAGATCGACGAGCGCTCGTGGGTGCTCGACGTCGACGACGCGCTCGCCCGCGTCACCCCGAAGACGAAGGCGATCATCGGCGTCGATCTGTTCGGCGTCGTGGCCGACTACGCGGCGCTGCGCGCGCGCCTGGCCGCGATCGGCCGCAGCGACATCAAGCTCATCGAGGACGCCGCCGAGGCCGCCGGCTCGACGGTCGACGGTCGCCCCACCGGCTCGCTCGCCGACGCCGCGATCTTCTCGTTCTTCGGCAACAAGACGCTGACCACCGGCGAGGGCGGCGCGATCACGACCGACGACGTCGAGCTCGGCGCGCGCCTGAAGTTCCTCAAGAACCACGGGATGGACAGCAAGCGCCGCTACTACCACCCCGAGCTCGGCTTCAACTACCGCATGACCAACCTGCAGGCGGCGGTGGGCTGCGCGCAGGTCGAGGCCGCGGCGGACCTCTGCGCGCGCAAGCAGCGCATCGGCGAGCGCTATCGGAGCGCGCTCGCGGGCGTCGAGGGCGTCCGCTTCGCCGAGCGGCCGAAGAACCAGAACGTGGTCCCGTGGCTGCACGCGGTGATCGACGACCGGCTGCCGAGCGAGGCCGCGCGCGACGAGCTCCTCGCGCGCATGCTCGAACAGGGCGTCGAGACCCGTCCCTTCTTCGTGCCGCTCCACACCTTCCCCTATTTCACCGATACCTCGCCGCTCCCGCGCACCGAGCGCCTCGCCGCGCGCGGCGTGTGCCTCCCGAGCGGCGGCGGTCTCACCGACGGCGAGGTCGATCGGGCCGTCGAGGTATTCCTGAAATGCCGGTGAAGTGGGACGAGCGCGGACTCTGCGTCGCGATCGCGCAGGACCGCCTCGGCGGGGCCATCCGCATGGTCGCGTGGATGAACGCCGAGGCGCTGCAGAAGACGCTCGATACGCGGTGCGCCACGTTCTTCTCGCGCTCGCGCGGCCGGCTGTGGACGAAGGGCGAGGAGAGCGGCAACCACCTCGCGGTGCACGACGTGCTGCTCGACTGCGACGGCGACTCGATCCTCGTGCTCGTCGACCCGGCCGGCCCCTCGTGCCACACCGGCGAGGAGACCTGCTTCTTCTCCACCACCGACGACGACAAGGTCGCGCCCGCCGTCCCCGCGCTCGACGAGCTCGCGCGCGAGATCGAGTCGCGGCGCGCGAGCGACGCCGGCAAGAGCTACACGAAGTCCCTGCTCGACGCCGGCGCGGGTCGCATCGGAGACAAGCTCCGCGAGGAGGCCGACGAGCTCTCGCGGGCGATCGCGTCCGAGTCCGACGAGCGCGTGGCCTCCGAGGCCGCCGACGTCCTCTATCACCTGATGGTCGGCCTCGCCTCGCGCGGCGTGCCGTTGCGCGCCGTCCTCGGAGCGCTCGCGGCGCGGCGCGGGGTGAGCGGTCTCGAGGAGAAGGCGCGTCGCACTCGGTAGGCCCCTGTGGTCGCGTTCTGATAGGCTCCTTCCGGGGATTCGATGTCCGAAGGCTCGCTCGGCCCGCCCAAGCGCTCGCTCGCACCGCCGGGCGCGCCCGCCCAGCAGGGCGAGTGGCTGGTCGAGGAGGACGAGAACACTCGCAAGGCGCACCAGGCGCGCGCCAAGGCCGCGACCGACGTCGCGATCGCCATCGAGCGCACGCTCAAGTCGTTCCGCCAATTCGGCATCCGGCACAAGACCTCGCGCGGGTTCGTCGACGAGACCGTCAAGCGCCTCGGCCTGTTCGCCGACACCTACGGTGAGCTCGCGCTCTCGTTCATCGGGAGCGACGCCCTGTTCGAGGGCGAGTCGATCTACAGCGATCAGGAGCTCCGCACGTCGTACCCGTTCCTCCTGTTCCGCGACGGCGTGCAGCGCGTGATCTTCGAGCCGGGCGTCGAGGCCGACGAGGTCGCGGCGCTGTGCATGATCCTCCGCGATCAGAGCCTCCTCGGCTCCAACATGGCGCTGGAGGACGACCTCGTCACCATGCTGTGGGACGCCGATCTGCGCCACCTCCGCTACGTCGTCAGCGAGTCGTTCAAGACCGACGACACCGATCCGGAGCAGGACGAGAAGCGCGCCCAGCTCACCGCGCAAATCCGCGAGGACGCCCTCTCGCCCAACCTCGCGCCCGACCTCTCGGCGCGCTTCGTCCGTCCCCCCAAGGAGCGCGAGCTCGACCGCGCGCAGCGCGATCTCGAGGTGTCGACGGCGTGGGAGCGGGGCAACGAGATCGCGAACGACGACAGCGCGCGCCAGGCGCTGATCGCCCAGGTCGACACCGACGAGACGCTGCTCCGCAAGTTCCTCGAGATCGTCTTCCTCGAGATCCTCACCCAACGCGATCCCAAGGTCCGCGGAGACCTCGTCAAGCTGGTGCGCGACTTCGCGGTCGAGGCCTCGCGCCGCGACCGCCTCGCCGAGGCGATCGGCGTGCTCAAGGCGCTCGGCGATCTCGCGCGGATGGCCGGCATCGAGGGCAAGCGCGTCGCGCAGGAGATCCTTGGCGCCATCGCCACCCCGGAGTTCCTCGCCGAGGTGATGAACCAGCTGGCGATCGCCGACGACACCGGCACCGAGCAGCTGCTCACGTTCCTCGCCCTCATTCCGGCGAAGGAGTCGCGCGCCCTGGTCAAACAGCTGGGCGTGATCGGGCTGTCGTCCCGGCGCCGCGCGGTGTGCCAGCTCCTCGCCGATCGACTCGGCGACGATCTCGCGCAGATCGGCGAGCAGATCCGGGACGCCGACGAGGGGCTGGCGCTCGATCTGATTTACCTGCTCAAGTCGTCGCCGTCGGTTCGCGCGCGGGTCGAGATGCTGGTCGCGCTCGATCACCTCTCGCCGCTCGTTCGCCGCGCGGCCTTCGAGGCAATCCGCGCCGCGGCGCCGAACACCGATCCCACGCTGATCGGCGCGTCTCTCCTCGCGGTCGAGGACAGCGATCCCGAGCTGCGCCGCGTCGGGCTGCTCTCGCTGCCGCGGGTGCTCGACACCGAGATCGCGCGGCGTCTCCGCACCGTGATCAGCCGCGAGGCGTTCGATGCGTGGGACTACTCGGACAAGCGTCGGGCCTTCCTCGCCTACGCGTCCGCCGCGGGCCGGCGCGCGGCCAAGGAGCTGGTCGAGGTCCTCGCCACCCGCGCGATGTTCACCAGCGACGACCTCGACGATCGCCGTTGCTCGGCCGCCTTCGCGATCGCCGCGCTCGGCGACGACCAACACATGGCCACGCTCGAGGCCGAGGCCAAGCGCATGTTCGGCAGCAAGCGGATCAAAGAGGCCTGCGAGGCCGCGATGTCGATCCTCAAGTTCAAGCGCCCGGTCGAGCAAGAGGCCGCCCCCGTGTCGCTCGCGGTCGAGGAAGACATCGAGGTGATCGCCACCGCGCACCTGCCGAAGCCGATCTGGGACGAGCTCTCGATCGCCGCGACCGCGGTCAATCAGCGCGGGGTCTCCGTCGCGCCGCGGAGGGGCCCGTGAGCAACCTCGGGGGCGTTCTCGAGAACCAGGCGAAGAACGAGGAGCTCGCGGCCGCCGGTCGCAAGCTCGCCCTCGGCGTCTACGTGCTCCTCAAGAGCGCGCTCCTCTACGACATCAACAACCGCTTCTGGGAGCGCCCGCTGTCCTCGCTCGAGGAGGTCATCAAGTGGCACTTCGGCGACGGCGTCGGCAAGCCGCTCGCCCTCGCGACCATCGAGAAGGCGCTGTTCCTCAACGGCACGCTGGTCCGCCTCGACGCGAGCTCCTACGGCGCGATGCGCTTCGTCTCGCGCGCGTTCGAGCAGCTCGGCCTCGAGGAGATCGCGTTCCTCGCGCCGCTCGGGGTCGACGATCTGCGCCCGCTGGTGGTGTCCTTCCGCGACGCCATCCGCGCGCGCAACAGCGATCCGTTGGTCACCCACGTGATCCCCGGCGTGCGCTTTCTCCAGCGCGTCGAGAAGGAGAAGAAGGACCAGGACCAGGACAAGCTCGACCCCAAGCTCGCCGCGGTGAACGCGTACGCGAACGCGGCGGCGTCGTGCGCCGAGTTCCGTGGCCTGTTCCTCGCGGGCGGCAACCCGAGCCTGGTGCGGCTCAAGCGCGCGGGCCAGGAGCTCGTCACCACCGCGATCAAGTACCCCGACCTGCTCGTCGGGCTCACCCAGCTCACCCGTCTCCGCGGCACCGCCGCCGGCCACATGGTCAACACCGCGGCGTATTCGCTCCTGCTCTCGCGCTCGCTGAGCCTGCCGCGCCGCATCTACGGCGAGCTCGCGCTCAACGCCATGCTCGCGCCGCTCGGCGTGTCGGGGCGGGGGAACGAGGCGGTCACCGCCACGCCCGAGGCGCAGGCCGCCGGACACGACGCCTCGGCGCGCGTCTCGGCGGCGGTCTCCATGATGCGCCGCTACGGCGCCGTCGCGCGGCCGTCGCTCGTGCGGAGCGCGATCGTCTACGAGTCGGGCTTGTCGCGCGATCCGACCGCGCAGGCGTATCGCCTCGGCATGAAGCCGCACCTCTTCTCACGCGTGATCGCGGTCGCCGCCGCGTACAACCTGGCCATGCAGGACGCGCTGCCGGACGAGGCCCTGCGCCGCGTGGTCGCGCAGGCGCGGGGCGGCGCGCTCGACGCGGACGTCGTCGCGCTCCTGTCCGAGGTCGTCGGCGTCTACCCGGTCGGTTCCACCGTGCGGCTGTCGGACGGCACGATCGCCGTCGTGATCCAGGCCCCGAAGGACCCACGCAAGCGCAGCGCCCCGGTCGTGCGCGTGCTGCAGGGCGCGGGCGGCCGCCTCGTGGACCTGAGCATGAACGCCGGCGTTCAGATCACCGGCACCGTCCCGCCCGAGACCCAACAGATCAACGTCGCGCACTGCTTCTTGCTGTGACCGCGAGCCCGTGAATATCCATCACGGGCTATTCAGGCCGCGCGCCAGGATTGCTCGAGGAGCTCGAGCGTGGATTTGAGCTCGCGGGCGCCGCTGCGGTTGGCGGTGGCGATCGCCTCTTTGAGCAGCGCGGTCGCCTCGGGGTAGCGCTCGCGGGCGCGGGCGACGCGGGCGAGGCCCTCGAGCACCTTGGCGCGATCGCTGTCGGCGGGGCCGGCGAGGTCGAGCGCCTCGCGCAGGATGCCCTCGGCGTCGGTGAGGTAGCCGGCGCGCGCCAGCGCGTCGCCCAGCTTGCGGCTGAAGATGACGACCGCGCGATCGGGATCGTCGAGGTCGCCGCGGAACAGCGCGCGGCGCGCGAGCTCGAGGCTGCGGCGGAGCGCGATGATCGCGCCCTCGTCGTCGCCGCGCTGGGTGCAGCGGTCGGCGACCTGCTCGAGCATCAACAGGGCTTCGAGCGCGTTCTGTGCGTAGAACGCGTGGAGCGCGCGGACCTCGATCGCGGCGCCGGCGTCCTGCGCGATCTCGCCGGCACGGGCGTGGAGATCGCGGCGCGCGCCGGCGGGAATGGTGGCGGCGGCCACCTCGCGGAACAGCGGGTGGGCGAAGCGGTAGCCGCCCATCGACTCCTCGAGGATCCCGGACTTCACGCACTTCTCGAGCGACGCGGCGACCGGCGCGCCGGCGGGGAGGAGCTGCGCGATCGTGTCGTTGTGGACGTCGTCGCCGAGGATGGCGGCCGCCTGCAGCACGCGACGGGCGTCGGCGCCGAGGCGCTCGACGCGCAGGACGATCACGTCGGCCACGCGGGACGGCGCCACTCCGCCGCCGTCGTGCGCGAAGCGAACGAGCTGGTCGAGGTAGAGCGGGGCGACGCCGCGGTTCTGCGACTCCTGCAGGCGCTCGGCGGCGCTCGCCGCCGTCTGCGGGGCGAGGCCGCGGAGCGCGGTGACGGCGACCGACGTGGGCAGGCCGTTGATGACCCGCGCGTGGGCGCGACCGGCGGGCCATCCCGCGTCGAACCCCGAGGGGTGGGAGGCGACGATGAGCACCGGCACCATCGGCGGCTCGCCGAGGACGTCGCTGATGGCGTGGCGCGTGGCGCCGTCGAACCGGGTGAGATCGTCGAAGCCGAGGATCAGCCGGCGGCCGTCCGCGTCGGCCGAGGCCCGCTTGATCGCCCACTTGAGCGCGACCGCCGCCGCGAACCGTCGGACGTCGGAGGGGAGCTTGATGCCGAGCGGCTTGAGGACGACCTCGTGGAGGCCGCGGATGACCTCGTCGCGCTGGGGGTCGTTGATCGGGATGCGCGAGAGATCGGTCGAAGCCGTGATGCCCGTGAGCTTCTCGATCGCGTCCGCGAGCCCGAAGTATCCAATTTCGGCGTGCGCCGGGTCGGGAGAGACCTCGATCACGCGGTCGCCCTCGGTGCGCGCGCGCGCGTAGAACTCGCTGAGCAAGCGGGTCTTGCCGACGCCGACGTCGCCGACGATGCGGGCGCCGCGGGGCCCGCTGTCGGCCTCTCGACGGCGGTCCTCGAGCCACTGCAGATCTTCGTCGCGACCGAGGAGCGGCAACGGGAGCGACAGGCGCGCGCCGCTCACCCGGTTGGCGGGCGCGGGCTGGGTGTGCGCCACGGCCGCGGGGGCCGGGGGCGGAACGCTCGCGCGCGTGGGCGCCGGCTGCGAGGTGAGGACCCGCGCGCCGCACTCGCCGCAGAACTTCTGCCCCATGGGCACGTCGCTCTTGCACTGGCCGCAGGTGACCGTGCTCTTCGGCGTGGTGCGCTGCAGCGAGTTCGAGCCGAGCGCGGCGTCGAGCGCCTTGATGAACGCGGTGGAGTCCGGATACCGCTTGTTGCGGTCCTTCGCGAGCGCGGTGAGGCACACCTCGGCGAGCGGGTCGGGGATCCTCCGCTCGGGAACGAGCTTGCGCGGGTCGGGCGGCGGCTGCTGGAGGTGCATCAGCACGACCTGCGTGGGCGACGCGGCCTCGAACGGCAGCTGCCCGGTGAGCAGCTGGAACATGATCACGCCGAGGGCGTAGAGGTCGCTCCGCGGGTCGAGCGGATCGCCGCGGCCCTGCTCGGGCGACATGTAATCGGGCGTGCCGCAGACGATGCCGGGCGAGGTGATGCCGGTGCCGCCGCTGACGATGCCGGTGAGCATGTCGGGCCGGAGCTTGGCGAGGCCGAAGTCCACGACCTTCACGAAGTCGGCGCCGCCGCGGGTGGGCTCGAGGACGATGTTCTCGGGCTTGACGTCGCGGTGGATGATCCCGAGGTGGTGGGCTTCGTCGAGCGCGTTGAGCGTTTGCTTGAGGATGTCGACGATGCGCGGAAAGGCGAGGGGGCCCTCTTCGTAGGCGATGCGCGAGAGATCGCGCCCGCGGAGGTACTCCATGACGAGGTAGAGGAGGTTGCCGTCCGCCGCGCCGGTGCGGCCGAAGTCGATGACGCCGACGACGTTCGGGTGATTGAGCCGCGACGCCGCGCGCGCCTCGGTGATGAAGCGCGCCGCCGCGCCCTCCTCGCCGTGGAGGTGCTGGTGGATGACCTTGACCGCCACCGTGCGCCCGAGCGCCTTCTGCTCGGCGCGATAGACGCGGCCCATGCCGCCGACGCCGATCAGCTCGAGCAGGACATAGCCGCCGGGGAAGGTCTTGCCGATGAGCGGATCGTCGGACCGCTGGGAGACCTCACCGACCGGGAAGCCGCACGTCGGGCAGAACCGATGCGTCTCTGCATCGTATGCCGACTGGCACTGCGGGCAGGCAGCCATCGAGGGGGATCAGGCTATCACGCTCTTCCGCGTCGCGGATCCTGCATCCACGCCTCCAGGTCTTGTTCCTTCTTCAACAAAACCCCAAGAAACGGCAGGTCGCGACGCAGCCTGTCGGGTGCGATCTCCTCGCGGGCGAGGACGGCGATCCAGTCGATGAGCTCGCTGGTGGAGGGCCGCTTGCGCAGGCGCGGCGACTCGCGCACGCCGTAGAACGCGGTGATCGCTTGCTCGACGAGCGCTTCGTCGACCTCCGGGTGGTGAACCCGGACGATCGATTTCATTCGCGCGCGATCCGGGAACTCGATGAAGTGGAAGACGCAGCGGCGCAGGAACGCGTCGGGCAGCTCCTTCTCGTTGTTCGAGGTGATCACGACCACCGGCCGCGCGCTCGCCACGATCTCGTCGCCGGTCTCGCTGATGGCGAAGCGCATGCGATCGAGCTCGTGGAGGAGGTCGTTGGGGAACTCGACGTCGGCCTTGTCGACCTCGTCGATGAGCAGGATCGAGCGGCGCTCGGCGGTGGACTCGAGGAAGGCGCGACCGAGGGGGCCGAGCTTGATGTAGCGGCGGATGTCCTTCGGATCGCCGTCCCCGAAGCGCGCGTCGTACAGGCGTGCGACGGTGTCGTAGACGTAGAGGCCGTCCTGCGCCTTCGTGGTCGACTTCACCGGCCAGTGGATCAACGTGTCGGGCGTGCCGACCGCCTCGGCGATCGCGGTCGCGAGGAGCGTCTTGCCGGTGCCCGGCTCGCCCTTCACGAGGAGCGGCCGCTCGAGGGCGAGGGCGCAGCGGACAGCAGCTTCGAGACCGGCGTCGGTGAGGTAGCGGGAGGTGCCCGCGAATTGCGGCAATGCCATGCTGGGGGGAGAGGTTTCTAGGGCCGGGTCCCGGTCGCGTCCACGTTGGCACTCGTTGGCTCACCCTCGATCGCGAAATCGTCGCTGTTTCCGTGCGGCGACCCTGGCACGTTCCTAGCTCTGGCGTACCGCCCATGTTCAAGTCCCATCGCCTGATCGCAGCGCTGGCGCTCACCCTCGCGGCCGGTGTCGTCGCGGAGCGCGACGCTCGAGCGTGCGGCGGCTGCTTCGTGCCGCCCGGCCCGAGCACCCAGGTGACCGCGCACCGCATGGCGTTCGCCGTGTCGGCCAAGCGCACGGTGTTGTGGGATCAGATTCAGTACGTGGGCGATCCCACCGACTTCGGCTGGGTGCTCCCGATCCGCGGCAAGGTCGACGTCGGCGTCTCGAGCGATGAGCTGTTCGACCGCCTCGAGAGCGCCACGGCGCCGCAGGTCACCGCGCCGCCGCCGCCCACGTGTCCGCCGCCCGACAAGCGCTGCCGCACGTCGTGCGCCGAGCGCGGCGGCGCGTTCGACGGGGCCGACGCCGCGTCCTCCGCGAGCGATACCGGCTCGGTCGACGTGTGGAGCACCGACGTGGTCGGCCCCTACGAGGCCACCCAGCTCTCGGCGAGCGACGGCACCGCGCTCCGCAACTGGCTCACCGATCACGCCTACGTGCTTCCCCCCGCGATCGGCCCGGTGATCGACAAATACATCGCCGAGGGCTTCGGCTTCCTCGTCATCAAGCTCGTGCCCAACAAGACGAGCGCCGACCGCATGGTGCCGATCCGCATCGGCTTCGACGGCTCGTCGCCCACGCTGCCGCTGCGCATGATCGCCGCGGGCACCGGCGCCAAGGTCGGCATCAAGCTGTTCGTCCTCGGCGACGGCCGCTGGGAGGCGAAGAACTTCGCCAACGAAGAGGTGAAGACCGCGGACCTCGTGTGGGATTGGCAGGCGATGGCCAGCAACCTCGGTCCGCTCGAGATCGGTCTGATCGAGAAGCACAAGGGCAACGTCTTCGTCACCGAGACCAGCGACGACGTCACCAAGAGCACGCTCGTCTCCGGGTTGCCGCCGGGGACCGTCACGACCGAGGCCGGCACCACCTTCTCGACGATCACCGACGCGACCGAGCTCGACACGGCGTTCCCGGCGAAGCCGGCGATGCGCGTCACGCGCCTGTTCGCCGAGCTGCCCTCGGCTGCGCTCGCGACCGATCTCGATCTGCAGGCGTCGCTCGGTGGGGTCGTGCCGCGCACGCGTCAGGCCCCCAAGAGCGTCAACTTCCGCTGCCAGGAGTTCGTGGAGATCGACTGCCCCGGCATCTCGCCGGAGTGCGGCGGCGCGTGGGACGGCGGCACCGGCCCCTCGCCCGGACCGGGCGCCGGCGCCGAGCCCTCGTCGAGCGGCGAGTTCGGCTGCGCGGCCTCGTCCTCCTCGCCCGCCACCATGACGTGGGCGCTCGCCACCATCGCCGGGCTCGCCATCGCGAGCGCCGTCCGTCGCAAGTCACGCTGAGAGGGATCCCATGCTGAAGAAGACGCTCCTCGTTTCCCTCGCCATCGCGGCCCTCGCCGGCGTCGCCACCGAGCGCGACGCGCGCGCGTGCGGCGGGTGCTTCGTGCCGCCCGGGCCGAGCACGCAGGTCACCGCCCACCGCATGGCCTTCGCCATCTCGGCCACGCGCACGATCCTGTGGGATCAGATCCAGTACACCGGCAGCCCCGAGGAGTTCGGCTGGGTGCTGCCGATCCGCGGCAAGGTCGACGTCGGCGTCTCGAGCGATCAGCTGTTCCAGCGCCTCGAGGGCGAGACCACCGTGCAGATCGTCGGCCCGCCGCAGCCGGTGTGCCCGCGCAGCAGCAACCGCGGCCTCTTCGCCTCGAGCGACGACGAGTCCGCCCCCACCTCCGCCGGCAGCGCCGCCGACTCCGGGGTGAGCGTGTGGGACCAGAAGGTCGTCGGCCCCTACGAGGCGACGCAGCTCTCGGCCACCGACGGCACCGCGCTCACCACCTGGCTCACCGATCACGCCTACGTGCTGCCGCCCGCGGTCGCGCCGGTGATCGATCAGTACATCAAGGAGGGCTTCGGCTTCCTCGTCGTCAAGCTCGTGCCGCAGCGCGAGGTGACGAAGATGGAGCCGATCCGCATCTCGTTCGAGGGCTCGTCCCCCTCGTTGCCGCTGCGGATGATCGCCGCGGGCACCGGCGCGAAGGTCGGCCTCAAGCTGTTCGTCCTCGGCGACGGCCGCTGGGAGGCCAAGAACTTCCCCAACGCGCAGATCGCCAACGACGACCTCACGTGGGACTTCGCCGCGATGGGCTCGAACTACAACCCGGTGTTCATCGGCAAGCTCGGGGAGAACGGCGGCCGCACCTGGGTCACCGAGATGAGCGACGAGATCCCGCGCGCGCGGCTGTTCGCGGGGCTGCCCGCGGGCACGACCGAGAACGACGCCGGCGCCACGGTGTTCGCCAAGGACACCGACGAGACCGACATCGAGCGCGCGTTCCCCGGCAAGGCCAACGTGCACGTCACCCGCCTGTTCGCCGAGCTCCCGCAGTCGGCGCTCGGGCAGGACCTCGAGCTGCAGGCCTCGACCCTCGGCAAGCTCTCGCGCACGCGCAACGTCACCAAGACGACCAACCACCCGTGCCCCGGCTCCTCGGAGGGCGGCTCGGTGTTCGGCTGCAACGCGACCGGCTCGGGGAGCTCGCTCACCTGGTTCGTGGTGATCGGCTCGGCCCTCGCGATGTCGGTGGCGGCGCGTCGTCGGCGCTAGTTGGCGGTTCGCGATCGAGCCCGCTACAGTCCGCCCGTGATGCGACGGTATGCGGCCAGTATGGGCGCGGTGGCGGCGATCGTGTGGTCGTGCGCCGCGCTCGCCGACAAGGTGGCCACGCTGCCCGCACGCGGGCCCGCGCCGATCAACGAGCGCGCGAACATCCGCGCCGCCAGCGAGACGGCCTCCAAGGCGCTCGGGCACGCCACCGTCAGCGAGCAGGACATCGTGCAGGGCGAGGCCGCCGCCGGCGACAAGGCGGGCACGAGCGAGGGCATGATCGCGATCGGCAAGACCACCGGTGCCGATTGGGTCGTCGAGCCCACCGTCGCGAGCAACGAGTACGGCACCCACGTCGAGCTCAAGGTCTGTCAGGTCGCGAGCGGCCGCATCGAGACGCTCGCGCGTGACCTCGACCCGAAGGTCGACGCGACGACGCAGGTCACCGAGATGCTGCTGCTCATGCTCCGGCCCCAGGGGCTCGGCGACGATCCGCTGCCGTGGAGCAAGAAGAAGGACGACAAGCCCAAGCCCCCCCCGGACGTGGTGCTGCCGAAGCCGAAGCCCGCGCCGGTCGCGCCGCCGCTGGTCTGGGGCGAGCACGGCAAGCTCTCCGTGGGCGCCGCGGGCGGCATCGGCAGCCTCGCGGTCCGCGACGAACGGGCCACGAAGTCGCCGCGCTTCTTCGCGTGGACACTCCACGCCAACTACGCGCTCCCCACCGTGAAGGGGCTCGAGCTCACCCTGCGCTTCGGCGGCACGCACGGCCCGGGCAGCGGTCTCGGCGGCGACGTCGGCGCGCGCTACATGATCGCCGCGTCGTCCTTCGCGTTCGGCCTCGGCGCCAACATCGGCGGCTTCGGCGCGCTCGGCTCGGGCATCGCCGGCGTCTCGCTCGGCCTCGACCCCACGCTGTCGCTCGCCGTCGCGAAGCCGGTGCAGCTCGAGCTCGCGTGGAAGAACCGCTACGTGCCGTCCGACACGCCGCTGTTGTTCACCTCTGCCGAGCTCGCGATCCTCGCGCGGTTCTGATGATCGCGCTCCCCACGCGCCGCGCGACGGTCCGCCTCGCACACACGCTCGCGCGGGAGCTCCAGCCGGGAGATCTCATCGTCCTCACCGGCGGGCTCGGGGCGGGCAAGACGTTCCTCGTGCGCGCGTTGCTCCGCGCCCTCGGCGTGCCGGCGGAGATCGCGGTGCCGAGTCCCACCTTCACGTTGATGAACGAGTACGGGCGCGACACCGGCGCGCGGGTGCCGATCGTTCACGCGGATCTCTACCGCCTGCTCGGGGGCGATCTCGACGAGGAGCTGTCCGAGCTCGGGCTGCGGGCCCGCCGCGGCGAGGGGTGGGCGCTGATCGTGGAGTGGGGCGAGGACGCGTATCGGGCCCTCGGCGGCGATGGCGTGCGGCTCTCGATCGACACCCACCCGCGCGTCGCGAAGGTGGTCGGGGAGGGGCCGCGCGGCCTCGCGCTCGCCTCGGCCCTCTCCGACGAGAAGTAAATCGCCGGCTACTCGGCGGATCCCGGCAACATTCCGTTGCCCGATCGCGGGGGTTGGCGTTTACACTCGCCCGCCGTGGCGCGCTTCCACAGCCTTGCGCTCGCATTCGCGATCCCGCTGCTGACGGCTTCGATCACGGCTGCACCCCGCGCGCGCGCCTACGACGCCGAGGTCGACGCCTCCACGATCGGTCAGGCCTACCAGCTGCGCGGCCTCACGGGCGATCCGGTGCTCTCGCGTCGCCGCGTGACGCAGACGCTGCAGCTCGGCGTCTACAACATCGGCGACACCACCCGCGAGGGCGCGCCGCAGGTCACCTTCAAGGCGCGCATGCGCCTCGACGCGGACTTCGGCATGTCGCGCGAGGAATACTCCCTCGAGCGCGGCAGCCCCGCGCGCTACGTGCCGCTGCTCCAGCCGGCGCCCGTCGAGCTGATGTACGGCTACCTCGAGGGGCGCCGCTTCGCCGGCGGCTACCTCTCGTTCAAGGTCGGCCGCCAGTACCAGGTCGATCCGCTCGGTTGGTACGCGTTCGACGGCGCGCTCTTCCGCATCACGACGCCCGCGTATTTCGCGGTCGAGGCGTACGGCGGCTGGGAGGTGCGCGGCGGGCTCCCGCTCACGACCAACCCGCAGATCGGCCGCTTCGAGATGAACGGCGTGGTGCGCTGGGACCGCACCGATCTCCCCAGCGGCGCGTACCCCTCGATCCAGCAGCCGGCGCTCGCGCCGGTGTACGGCGTGTCGCTCCTCACCGCCGGCCCCACCTGGATCAGCGGCCGCTTGAGCTACCGCAAGGCCTTCAACACCGGCCAGTCGTTCGTCGCCGGCAGCGGCGCGCTCCTCGGCGCGACCCCGCAGGAGATGGGCATCTACGACAAGACCCGCACCTCGAGCGAGCGGCTCGGCTACGGGCTCAACCTCACGCTCGGCGAGCTCGCCGGCGTGCGCGGCAACCTCGTCTACGACCTGTACGGCAAGCAGTTCAGCAACGTGGAGGTCGGGACCGATCTCTTCGTCCACAAGCGCGTCACCACGAGCCTCGACTACACCTACTGGAAGCCGATCTTCGACGCCGACTCGATCTTCAACATCTTCGGCTACGAGCCGATGGACGACTTCTCCGCGCGCGTCGAGGTCGACGTCAGCGACCGCATGAACGTCGCCGCCGACGCGATGGTGCGCCGCTACCGGAGCGACGATCCCAACGCGAAGCCGGGCGCGCGCCAGGTCGCGAGCTCCTCTGCTCCCGGTGGTGGCCTGCGCCTCCGCTACAAGTGGCCGACCGCGCGCCTCATGCTGCGGGGCAGCGGCCTCACCGGCGATCAGGGGCAGCGCGTCGGCGCCGATCTCTCCTACGACAAGACGCTGTTCGAGCGGTACCTCATCGACGGCCGCCTCAGCATGTGGAACTTCAAGGACAAGCTCCGCACCGACGGCCTCGGCAACACCCGTGACGCCACCAGCGTGGGCTACGTCGTCGGCGCCGGGTACAAGCTCACCCCCGACGCCAACGCGATGCTGCAGTTCGAGCACGACATGAACCGCCTGGTCGGCATGCGGTATCGCGTGCTCGCGGTGCTCAACGTGAGGGTCTGGCTGTGAAGCACGGGGCACTCCTCGTTGCGTGCGCCACGCTGCTCGGCGCGGCGCTCGCGGTCGCCGCGCCGGACACCAAGCCGGCGCCCGCGGCTTCGTCTTCGGCTTCGGCTTCGGGCGGCAGCGCCAGCGCCACGCCGGCCGCGGCACCCACCTATACGACCGGCTTCGCGCCGGTCTCGGGCGGCGGCGCGGTCCCCAAGAAGTGGCTCCCGCCGGGGGCGGACTACCCGGACAACGGCCCGGCGGCGGCGATCTATCCGAACCAGAAGCTCACCGTCCGCTTCAACCACAAGCGACACGTCATCAACGAGAAGCTCGCCTGCAACTACTGCCACCCCGGCGGCGAGAAGAGCGTCGCGGCCTCGGACGACCTGCTCCCGAAGAAGCACGACCTCTGCACCGACTGCCACTCCATCGACGAGGCCGAGCCCAACAAGGTCGACTCGCCGCCCGCCGCCTGCAACGCCTGTCACCTCAACACCAAGACCAACGACAAGGGCGCGGTGGTGGTGCAGAAGCTGTCGATCCCGACGGCGAACCTGAAGATGAACCACAAGGTTCACTTCGCCAAGGGCATCAAGTGCGCCGAGTGCCACGGCGACGTCTCGCAGCTCGAGCTCGCCACGCGCGACCAGCTCCCGCGCATGAAGGGCTGCTTCTCGTGCCACCAGAACGGCGACGCGGGCGGCCTCGCCAAGACGACGGCGGGCGCGAAGAGCGAGTGCAAGACGTGCCACCTCACCGAGAAGGACGGCACCCTCAAGCAGATGTTCGCGACCGGCATCCTCATGCCGCCGAAGTGGCTCAAGAACAGCAACCACAGCGCCGACTGGATCGAACGCCACAAGAAGGTGGCCGGCCAGGACAGCGGGTACTGCGGCAGCTGCCACACCGAGGCCTATTGCGTCGCGTGTCACGACGGCAAGGTGAAGCCGCGGAGCGTGCACCCCAACGACTGGCTCAACATGCACGCCGTCGCTTCGCGGTTCGACAACCCGAAGTGCAGCTCATGTCACTCGCAGCAGAACTTCTGCCTGCCCTGCCACACCCGCGTCGGCGTCGCCCAGTCGAGCCCGAGCGGGGTCGCGGCCACCGTGCGGTTCCATCCCGACCCGACCGTGTGGTCGGCGCCCAAGCGCGTTCCCGGCCACCACTCCTACGAGGCCCAGAAGAACATCAGCGCCTGCGTCAGCTGCCACGTGGAGCGCGACTGCGTCGTCTGTCACGGTACGCAGGGGGTCGGCGGCGCCGGCGCCAGCCCGCACGGGCCGAGCTTCACAAACAAGTGCGATTCCATGTTCGCGAAGAACCCGCGCCCCTGCTTCGTCTGCCACGACGTCGGCGACCAGAAGCTCAAGCAGTGCCAATGAAACCTGCCCAGAAGGATTGTGGAAAAAGGTTGTTGCCCATCCCCTTGCGGGGGGGGTATAGCCATTCGTCCTTCTCCGTAGATCCCGTAGACCCGCCCGCTAAGGAGGCCGTCCGTGAACGAGCTCGTCCGCTACCTTCTCGAGAACATGTACCTGGACTTCCAGGGCGAGATCTCCCTCGAGCAGGTTCGCGCGATGCTGCGGGACGACGGCAGCCGCGAGGCGCGCAGTCTGCTCGAGAAGCTCACGCAGGAGAACGGGATCGACGAGATGTTGATCACGCTCGCCGACACGCTGAAGGACTACCTTCAGAACGGCATCAACAACGAGACGATTCGCGAGCAGCTCCAGCTCTACGCAGAGTCCTGAGCTCGGTTTCGCTTCTAGCCCCGCTTCTGGCCTCGCTGTTCGGCGCGGCGCTCGGCTGCGACAAGGGCGAGGGTTCCTACGCCAGAGCGCCGGGGCCTTCGCCCAAGCTCCTGTCCGTCCGTATGGGCGCCGATGCGGCCCCGTGCACGCCCCGGGCGGGCGACGCGTTCTGCTTCACCAACGTGTCGCCGCAGCCGCGGGTCGTCCTCAAGTTCGACCGCGTGATGGCGCCGTCGAGCATCTTCCGCGACAACTACCGCATCGTCAGCGGCTCGAGCGGCAACCTCAACTTCAAGCAGGTCCGGGTCGATCCGATCGAGCGCGCGATCGTGTTCACGCTGCGCGACGACCAGAAGCTGATCGCCGGCACCGAGTACCTCCTCCGCATCAAGAGCGTCGACGATCCGGCCAACCGCCTCGCCGCGTTCGACGGCACGCGGTTCGAGGGCGAGGCGCTCGTGCGCTTCGTCGTCTCCATGAACCCGAAGCTCGAGCCGGAGATCGATCCGCTCGTCCCGGGAGAGCTCCCCACGCGCGAGGAGCGCGCCCGCGCGGCCCTCGGCACCCTCAGCGCCTCGTGCGCGGGCGCGAGGTGCCACGGCGACAACAACAACAGCCCACCCGCGATGGGCCTCTCGCTGATCAACAACACCGCGATCTGCGAGACCGCGTTCGGCCGCGGCGCGGTCCTCGTGCAGTCGCCCGACGATCCGAGCGGCGGCGGGCGCACCACGTCCGATTTCCCCACCGGCCTCCCGCTCATCCCGAGCCCCTCCAACGGCGACGGCTCGGCCCGCTCGTTCCTTCTCTATAAGATCCTTATGGATTACCGCGCGCGGGCCGACGCCGAGTGCCCCGCAGGCGACGCGGCGTGCGCCGCCGAGGTGGCCGCCATGAACAGGGCCTTCGCGGAGTTGCGCAAGCGCATACCCGGCGCCCCGATGCCGCACGACGCGCTGGCGCCGGACCAGAGCTCGAGCATCTTCGCGCCGCTGCCGCTCGCGTCTGTGCGCTTGCTGCGCCGCTGGATGGACGAGGGGGCGGCCCCCTGCGACAAGAGCTCGATCGCCGGGGGTGACGCCGGGGTCGACGCGACGGCCGATGCGTCCGGCGATGTCGGCTCCGACGCGGTGACCGACTCGATCGGAGACGCACCGGACGGCGGGTAACCGCTCACTACACGTGCGCCGAGCAGCTATATTTCCCGAAGGGGAGTACGCCCGGTTGTCCGTCACGCGCGAAAAGAGCAGCGTCCCGAAGCTCGCGCCAGGGACAGATTTCACCAAGCTGCCGCTCGGCGCGCGGGAGGGTTTTGTCCTGTCGCGAATCGACGGCCGCACGTCGCTCGGCGAGCTCGCGACGCTGTGCGGCTTCCCGTACGACGAGACCGAGCGCTTGCTCGCGCGCCTCGTCGAGCTGCGCGCTGCGTTCTTCGGCGACAAGCCGCCGTGGAGCGTGCCGCCGCCGGACACCAGCAAGGATCCGAGCTCGTCGGTCAACATCGCCGTGAGCAAGCCGGCGCCCGCGCGCTCTCCGCGCACGCTCACCCGCTCGCGCTCGCGCAAGTGGGGCCCGTCCGATCTCGACGAGCCCGCGGATCTCGAGCGCGAGCTCAAGGGCAGAATCCTCGACCTCCACGGCTGGCTCGAGGACATGGACTACTACGAGCTGCTGGCGGTGCCGCGCGACGCCGAGCGCAAACAGATCAAGAACGCCTACTACCAGCTCGCCTCCACGTTCCACACCGACCGCTACTTCGGCAAGCAGCTCGGCCCCTTCAAGGCGAAGATGGAGGCGATCTTCGGCCGCATCACGCTCGCGCACGACACGCTCGCCAACAAGACGCGCCGCGCCGAGTACGACACCTATCTCGTCGATCGCGACCGAACGCGTGCGTTCGAGGCCTACCTCGCGGGCGAGGAGACCTACGAGGAGCCCGAGCCCGAGCCGGAGCCCGAGCCGCCGCCGCCGCCCCCCATCGAGGTCAAGCCCGCGAGCGTCGCGCCGGAGCCGGCGGCGCCGATCGACGAGCAGAAGCTG
>JALHOE010000045.1 GCA_022843175.1 Deltaproteobacteria bacterium | reverse complement strand
GCGCGCTGTCGGCCGCGCGCTCCACGCCCGCGCGCGCCCGTTGCTCATCCTCGATGGCGTCGACCACCTCGCACCCGAGCTCGCCGCGTGGCGCGCCACCATGCAGTCCCGCGCGCCGGCGATGCGGCTCCTGCTCACGTCGCGCGAGCGGCTCGAGCTCTCGGGCGAGAAGGTGGAGCTCGGTCCGCTGCGGGCCGACGAAGCGGCGACGCTCTTCCTCGATCGCGCGCGCGCCGTGCTCGGCGACGTGTGCTTCGACGACGGCGTGGTGGAGGAGATCGTCCAGGCGGTCTCCGGCATCCCGCTCGCCGTCGAGCTGTTCGCCGGTCGTATCGACGTGCTCGGGGTCGAGGGCCTCCGCGAGCGACTACCGCGCGCCGACGATCTCGCCGCCGCAATGCACGTGGCGATCGCCGGCTCGTACGCCCAATTGGACGCGCCGAGCCAGCGCGCTCTCGCCCTCTCTGCCGTGTTTCCCGCAGCGTTCGGGCTCGCCGCCGCCGGGGCGGTGATCGGCGCCGACGCGGACGAGCTCGTCGCGCGGCTCCGCTCCAAGGCGCTGCTCTCGAGCGAGGCCGGCGGCCTCCGCATGCTCGCGCCGATCCGCGCGTTCGCGCTCCAGCAGCTGTCGAAGGAGGAGCGCCGCGCGGCGCTCGATCGTCACGCCACGTTCTACGCGGCGCGCGCCGCCGAATGGACGGCGCTCCTCGATCGGTCGGGCAGCCTCGACGCGCAGAAGCGGCTCGCCGCCGAGGAGCCGCACGTCAAGCTCGCGCTCGAGCACACGCTCGCCTCTGACGCGCCCGACGGCGAGCGCGCGATCACCCTCCTCGCCGCGCTCGAGTCGCCGCTCCTCCTCCGCGGTGCGACCGACGAGCTCGTCACGCTCGTCGAGCGCGTGCGCGCGCACGCGAGCTCGGCGCGGCTCCATCGCATCCGCGCCCGCGCGCTCGCCGCACGCGGGCGCGCCGCCCACGCGCTCGAGGAGCTGAAGCGCGCCATCGAGCAGGAACGCGACGGTGGGCTCCTCCTCGAGCTCGGCGTCCTCCACCACACCCGCGGCGAGCTCGAGCTCGCGCGAACTTGTTACGACGAAGCGATCGCCGACCTCGCCGCCGCGGGCCTCGAACGCGACGAAGCGCGCGCGCTCGGCAACCTCGGCGCGCTCTTCCACGACTCGGGCGAGCTCGCGCAAGCTGCCGAGCACTATCGCGAGGCGATCGCGCTGCTGCGCGCCGTCGGCGATCTACGCCTCCACGGGATCTTCCTCGGCAACCTCGCGCTCCTCGAGCAGGAGCGGGGCGATCGCCCGGGTGCACGTCGCCACTACGAGGAGGCGATCGCCGAGCTCGAGGCCTATCGCGACGTGCGGCTGCTCGGCGTCACGCTCGGCAACCTCGCCGCGCTCGACCTCGAGGAGGGCGAGGTCCAGGCCGCACGCCGCCGACTCGAGCGCGCGCAGGGCTTCCTCGCGCTCACCGGCGACGCGCGCTCGCTCGCCCTCTGCCTCGCGCGACTCGGTGCCGCGCTCGCGCTCGAAGGAAACGTCGACGAGGCCGAAGCGCGCCTCGCCCGCGCCGAACGCCTCGTGGCGCGGCGCGATCCCGCAGCGGCGCGCGTGGTCCACCTGCTTCGTGCGTTCGTCGATCTCGCGCACGCCGGACGCGCAGACGAAGGGGCGCGCGCGAGACACCTCGAAGCCGCGCGCACCCGCGCCGCCGCGGCGGAGGAGGCCGCGGCGAGCTCCGACGATCTCCGCACCATCCTCCGCACGCTCTCGCCCCGGCTTCAGGGCGCGACAGGCTGAACGAAGAACGTACGCGCGGCGATCCGCACCTCGATGCCGTTGGCCGCCCGCGCCACCTCGCGCACCGGCAGCACCTGCTCGAACACGCCGCCGGTGCTCTTGAACGCGCCGAGGATCGTCGCGGGCTCGGCGGACGTGGCCTGAAACACCACCACGCCCGCGCGGCCCTCGGGGAGCTTCGCCTCGTAGAGGCCCGCGATCGTGCCCGCCGCGGCCGGCGACAGCGAGAACGAGAGCGCGCTTCCATCGGCCCGGCGGACCTCGCCGCTCCAGCCCGCGCCGCTGGGCGACGCGACGACCCGCAGGTCGTCGGTCGTCCAGTCGAGCCCCTTCGCGGTGCGCGCGCCGGAGAACCAGCGCGTGAGGCTCGCGCGCGTCGCTTCGCCGCCGCACACGTAGAGGACACCCCGCTCCTCGTTGACGACGAGCCCGACCCGCGCGTCGGTGCCCGCGAGCGCGCCGACGAGGGCGCCGGGCGCCGTGGTGACAGCTTCTTCGCTGGCACCACAGCCCGAGACCAGGAGCGCGACGAGGACGGAGCGGACGGTCATGGCGTGGCCTCCCTCTAGTTAAGCACGCCTCACGACTGGGGCCGCAGCGCCAAACGGATGGAGTGCGCGCCCGGCACCAGGAAGAGGTTGGCCTGCTCGATCGCGATCGGACCCGTGGCCTCGACGTTCAGGAGCTGCACCCCGGACCACGTGGACAACCACTTCTCCGCTTTCACCGTTCCCTCGATCGCGCCGACGGTGTCGAACGCGCCGGGCGCGTCCCAGTAGCCGCCCGGGTTGCTCCCCGAGACCCGCTTCGCGTACGTCCCTCGCACCGTCCACCCGGTGCGGAGGCGCGCGCCCAAGCCGTTGAAGGCCGACCAGTCGCAGCGCGAGCCGGTGAGCCAGTCGCCGTCGTCGGCGGGACCGGAGCGGAACACGACACGGCCGTCGATGTTGGCGATGTTGCAGGCGTTGGAGAGCTTGTCCTCCTGCGTGCCCACCGGCGAGTTGATCCCCTCGGCGGCGAGCGGCTGGTGGAAGTCGGCGAACGTGCTGGTGATCGCGAGGCGCGCCCGACGGCGGGGGATCGCGGGATAGAGCCCGAGGCCGTGCCCCACCGTGCCCACGTTGATCGTCGACGTGCCGAACGAGGGGATGTTGCGTACGAGCCGCGGGAACTTGGAGCCAAGCGTCGAGCTGGTCGACGTGTCGCCGACCACGGCTTGGGTGAGGCACGCGGTGTAGACGCTGGTCGCGCTGCCCGGCGCGATCTCCACGAGGCACTCCATCGCCCGCGCGTTGGCGAAGGCGTGCTGGAGGGCGGTGCGCCGCGCGGTGGTGATGGTCGTGTTGGAGGGGATCGTGTCGAACCACGCCTCGGCGCGCTCCGCGATCGGCGTCACGACGAGATCGCGCTCGAGGTCGCCGAACGCGTTGAGCACCATGTAGTGCGTGAGGTAGTACTCGCGAACCTGCTCCATCATCGTCGCGTACGCGACGTCGAGCTCGCCGGGGAGCGAACCGGAGAGCAGCGAAGCGTTGGTCGTCGTCGAGTACGTCTTCTGCACCGCGCCGAGCACCGCGCGCTCCGCCGGCTTGGTCTGGATGCGCGAGCCCCAACCGGAGACGATCTGAATGGCCTGATCGATGGTCAGGTTCGTCGTGTCGAGCACGGGACCGAGGGTCCGGACGTTCATCCGCAGCGTGCCGGTCTTGCCCTCGAAGGTGAAGCTCGAGTCGGCGTTGACGTTGCTCGAGCCCGAGACGCTGAGCACGTCGAGCAGGGCCGCGAGGGCGTCGGCCCCGTTGGCGTCGGCCGCGGCGCCCTCGGCGCCGGACGCGCCGCCGAGGCCCAGGTTCATGGAGTCGTTGACCTTGGCCTTGAGCTTGCGGAACACGGTCGCGTCGGCCATGAACAGCGAGACGTCGATCGCGATCGCGCCGCCCATCGTGAGCGAGTCGAGGTAGCGATCGCCGCACTTGGCGAAGAACGCGTTCTTGCGCGCGCTGCCAGCCGGGAACGCGTTGACGTCGTTGATCACGGCGGTGCGGATGGTTGCGTTGCCGGAGCCGCGGATCGGATCGAGGACCACGGCCTTGGCGATCAGCGTGAGGTCGACCGTCTCGGCCGAGACGTCGGTGCGGCTCTCGCTGCCGATCGTGCGATCGAGGGTCGCGCCCACCGGCACCGGAATCCCCTCGATCGGGAGCACCACGTTCGCCTCGCCCGTCTGACCGCCGCTGAACGTGGAGGCCTCGAGGAACTTCGCCCTGCTGTCGACGAGCAGGGTCCGGGTCGACACCCGCATCGGCGGCGTGGCGCTCGGCGCGACGATCCCGCCGCTGAAGTCCACGCACTGCGCGCGGTCGGTCGCAGCGACCTCGGACCAACCGCCGCCCATCGTGACCGGCGCCGAGTTGAAGCGCAGGCGCGAGAGCGGCGCGCGACGGTTGTACCCACGACCGACGAGCCCCTTGGTCGGGTCGGCGAACGTGAGGGTCGGAAAGGTGGGGGTCAGAATCAGCTCGTCCTCGCTCTGCGTGGTCTGCTCGGCGTCGCCGATGGGCTGCGTACACGCGGTGAGCGACGAGACGAGCAGCAGGAGTGAAAGCGAAGAACGAGGGGACATGATGGGCTCCTTGGGGCCCCCACCGTGGAGGCCGTGTGCCCCGCCATGAGCGAAGGTGGTGCCAACGTCGCTACCGCGCTTTTCACGCAAATACGGCGGCGATCGGCCCGCGATTCACGAACCTTCGTCGACCCTTTTCACGAGGTTTCGTGAGCTCAGAACACGAAGAGCCGCGCGCCGTGGCGCGGCACGGCGACCGCGCCGGACGACGCGGGCTTGGCGACGACCTTGCCGCCCTCGACGACGAGCTCGCGCGCGCCGGCGGGGAGCTCGATCGAGCGCGAGAAGCCGTCGACATCCCACGCGAACACGCCGACCGCGCCGCGCTTCTTCCACACGTGCGGGATCGCGACCTCGGAGCTCCCGACGAAGATCGGCGTGCCGATCGGTCGGTCGTCCATGCGCTCGCCGAGGTCGACCGGTCGCGCGGCGTGGCCATCGCGGGTGAGCGCGAGGATCTCGGGGGCGAGCATCATCGCGAGCCGCTCGGGGGACGACTGCCGCCCGTCGCCGCTCAGCCAGTTGCCGCCCGCGAGCGCGCTCGACACGACGAACGACCACGCCTCGACGTCGTCGATGCCCTTGCCGCGGAGGATGACCACGTCGGGGTCGAGCGCCCACCACGCGTCGGTGAACGCGCGGAACGCGGTGTGGCGCGCCTGCGACGCGACGAACGGCCAAGTGGCCTCGGGGCTCATCTCGAACGCGACGTCGGGGCCGGTGCGCATGGAGTCGACCCAGCCGACGGAGGGGACGATCGGCGCGCCGCAGCCGACGATGTGCAGGTCGGGCGCGGCGTCGCGGATCGCCTTCATCCACCGCTGGTAGGACTCGAGGCCGGTGATCGCCTCACGCCGCACGCCGGAGATCGCCGCGCCGAACATGAAGTCGATCTTGATCGTGCGGTAGCCCCACTCGCGGTAGCGCTTGAGCGAGTCGACGGCGTGCGCGCGCGCCTCGGGGTGGGTGACGTCGAGCGCGGCGTACGTGGGCCCGAAGTTGACGAACGTGCGCAGCTCGCCCGACGGCTTCTTCACGAACCAGTCGGGGTGTGCGGTGACGAGGGCGTCGCGGAGATCGACGTAGATCGGCGCGAGCCACACCGCGGGCGAGAGACCGAGCGCGCGCTGCTCGGCGTTGAGGGTTGCGAGCTCGGCGCCGAACATCGGCGAGGCCGACCAGCTCCCCCAGTTCGACTCGTAGCCGTCGTCGAGGAGGAAGTCCTTGAGGCCGAGCGGCCCGAGCGTCTTGCTCGCCCACGCGGCCTCGTCGCGGAGCTTCGTGGCGTCGATCTTCGCGTAGTACAGGTTCCACGAGCCCCAGCCGCCGAGCGCGGGGCGGCGCGGGAGCGCGGGCGGGTGGAGCGCTGCGACGTGCGCCGCGTAGGCGTCGAGCCGCGCGTTCACGTCGCCGAGCGACACGAACAGCCCGTCGAGCGTGCGCTTGCCGCCCTTGGCGATGGCGACGCTGTCGCCCCGCATGCCCTGCACGATGCGCATGCGCTTGCCGTCGACGGCGACGAAGGTGGGGAGCACCGTGCCGCCGTCGGCGCCGGCGAGCACGCCTCGCCCGCGCTCGTTCATCACCGCGCCGACCCACCACGAGACGCCCGCGCGTTCGTCGACCGGATCCTCGGCGTCGCCGCCGGGCCGCGCGGTGCCGAGCGCCTCGGCGACGGACGCCGGGCGCTGCTCGACGCCGGTGTAGCTCCAGCTCTGGAAGCCCTGATGGAGCACGCGGTCTCCCTCGAGCACCTCGGCCGACCACTCGAGGCCGATCAGCGTCGCGTCGGCGCCGGGGTTCTCGACCTCGACCGTGCGCACGACGGCGTCGCCGCGCACCGTCCACGCGCCGCGCACCTTGAGCGGCGAGCTCGCGGCGTCGGACCAGGTGGGGGCGGCCGGATCGCCGGTGGCGACGCGGAGCTTGAAGGTGGTGGTGCCGGCGCACGAGCCCTTGCCGACGACGACGAGGTCCGCGCCCTCGGCCGCTCCCAGCGTGACGGTGCACGGCGACTCGACGGGCTTCTCCGGCTCCCCCGACGAGCACGCGGGCAGAAGCGCGATCATGACCAGCGCTCGCATGCGCACCGTTGTAGCGCATGCATCCGCCGCGCGCGCGTGCTTTGCTTGACGCATGCTTCGTTCACTTCTCCTGGTTTGCGCGCTGACAGCGTGCGCGTCGTCGAGCTCGGAGCCGGACTGGAAGTTCGGCGCCGCCGAGGCCGAGAGCTCCCTCGCCGGCAAGTGGACCGGCACCTTCACCTCCGGCGGCAAGACCGGCTCCATCGATCTCGAGCTCGCGCTCGCGGCCCCCACCGCCGCCCCCAAGTGCGGCAACCGCACGCTGTCGACCGACCTCGCGCCGAAGTGCATGGACACCACCAGCGTGCGGCTCGTCGGCAAGCTCACCACGTCCGACGGCGCGTTCAACGCCGCCGCCATGACCGGCGGGCTCGAGGTCTTCACCACCACGCTCACCAGCGGCTGGCTCGAGCTGAAGACGGCCGACGGAAAGTCGCTCACCGCGCAGTACTCGCCGTCGACGTTCAAGGACGGCCGCCTCGCGCTCGCGAGCGGCGAAGCCGTGTTCACGCTCACGCGTCGCTGATGAACACCTACCTACTGCTGCGCTTCCTCCACGTCCTCGGCGCGTTCGGCTTCGTCGCCGCGCACGGCGCCACCGCGACGGTCACGTTCAAGATCCGCGGCGAGCGCGATCCGGTGCGCATCCGCACCATGCTCGATCTCTCCGCGTCGACCCGCTCGCTGATGTACGGCTCGTTCCTCCTGCTCGTCGGCACCGGCGTGTGGGCCGGGTTTCTCGCGAGCTGGTGGCGGAGCGGTTGGATCTGGACGTCCATCGCGCTCCTCACCGTGCTGTTCCTCGCGGCGTTCCCGCTGGCGGTGCCCTATTTCCGCGCGATCCGCCGCGAGCTCGCGGCGCCCGAGGTCAACGCCGAGCGCCTCGCGACGCTGCTCTCGTCTCCGCGGGGACTATGGCTCGCGTGGGTCGAGACGATCGGCATCGTCGCCATCATCTACCTGATGATGACCAAGCCGTTCTGACGCCCGGGCGGGTTAGGCGCTCGCTGACGCGCGCGCCTGGTCAAATAGGCGCGCGCGTCAGCGAGCGCCTAGCCCGCTCTAACCAAACCAGCGGCGAAACAGCGACGGGTCGTTGGCGGAGCGCTCGGCCTTCTTCTCGCGACAATCGCAGCGCTTCTCGCGCGGCACGTCGGAGAGCACCTGCTCGACGTGCATCCCACAACCGGCGAACGTCGGCTTGTTGCAGGACGGGCATTCGACTCGACGACACATGAGTGGCTCCTTTTCTGCGGGGTTTTCTGTGAGAGCCACCCGCGCAGGCAGAGGATTCACCTCAGGGGGCGCGCTGAGCCGCCCGCACGGCCCGCTGGACCAACGCCGCGAGATCGTCGCGCGTCACCCCGAGCCGCGCCGCGGTGCGATGCGCGAGCGAGGTCTTGGCGACGCCCGGCACGAACCCATAGGTGGGCACGCCCGCCGGATCGAGCTCGACCTGGAGGAACGCCATCCGCTCGTTCGGCGGTGCGCGCTCGATGTCCGCGGCGAGCGTGAGGAAGTGCGTCGAGAGGAACGCCTGCGGCTCGAGCTCGGCCAGCAGATCGACGACGTGCCGGAACAGCTCCTCGCCCTCCGACGGGTTGGTGCCCGAGCAGAGCTCGTCGACGAGCACCATGCCCCCGACCGACAGCGTCTCGAACAACGCGCGCACGCGGAGCAGCTCGGTGCCGAGGCGGCCCTCGCTCGCGTCGGCGGCGGGCGCCTGGCCGAACGAGACGAACAGCGAGTCGACCGGGCGAACCGTCGCCGACTCGGCGGGCACGAGGAACCCGCACTGCGCGAGGAGCTGCGCGAGCCCGATCGCTTGCAGCAGACGGGTCTTGCCGCCGGAGTTGGGGCCGGTGACGAGGACCATCAGATCGGGCCGGGGCAGCGCGAGCTCGCACGGCACCACCCGCTTCTCGTGCGGCAGGAGCAGCGGGTTGAACAGCCGCGACAGCGTGCGCGTCTCGCCGAGCTCGGGGATGCACATCGCCAGACCGGCGCGTTCGGCGCGCGCGCGCAGCCGGAGCGCCGCGAGGTAGAGCTCGAGGTCTCCGGCGAGCTGGAACAGCGCCGCGAGCTCCGCTTCGAGGCCCTCGAACACCTGCTCGATCGCGCCCGCGATCAGCTCCTCGGCGTCGAACTTGTAGCCGCGAAACAGGAGCATGAACCGCGCGAGCCAGCGACCGAGCGGGGTGCGCGCGAAGCGACTGGCGGTGTTCTCGCGCACGCGCGCGAGCGACAGCCCGCGCACCCGACCGTCGGCGCCGACGCGCACCTGCACGTCGACCGTGGCGAGGTGGTCGTCGTAGGCGAGCAGCTCGACGAGCGCGCGGTAGCCATCGGACTCCTGCACCTCGACGGCGAACGCACGCACCCGCGCGAGCGCTGAGGTGGAGCCCTCGAACGCGGTCGCCATGCTGGTGATCACGTCGCGGATTGCGCCGAGGATCTCGAGCCGGCGCCGCAGCACGTCGGTCGACCGACCGGGCGTCACCCCGAACAGGTCCCGGAGCCGACGCAGCCGCTCGTAGAGCTGCTCGAGCTCACCGCGCGCCGATTCGGACGCGAGCAGCTCGGCGAGCACGCCCTGCCGGAGGACGATCGTGGCGCGCTCGGACGGGGGCTGCGACAGGAGCCGCTCCAGCCACTTCGCGCACATCAGGCGCTGGCTACCGTCGATCTCGATCGTGGCGCACGAGGCCACGAGCTCGGCGACGAACAGCTCGGTCGCGAAGCAGTCGGCGCGGAAGGTGGATTCCGGCAGCGTGGCCTTCTCGAGCAACGACTCCCAGGTGCTGTCCGAGATGCCCTGCGCGAAGGCGAAGGTGAGCGCCTGGCTGGTGCGCCGGGCGTCGAGCCGCCGCGTGGGGGTGTGGCAGAGGAGATCCGGGATCGGCACGAGGGGCCTATGATGACCCCAACCGGGCCGCGATGACGAATCAAGACGACGACTCGAGCGTCGATGTCGCGCTGATCGGCGCCGGCATCATGAGCGCGACGCTGGGCACGCTCCTCCGCAAGCTCGATCCCGGGCTCACGGTGGGCATCTTCGAGCGGCTCGACTCCGCGGCGGCCGAGAGCTCCGACGCGTGGAACAACGCGGGCACCGGCCACGCCGGGTTCTGCGAGCTGAACTACACGCCGCGCGCGAGCGACGGCTCGGTCGACGTCTCCAAGGCGCTGCGCATCGCCGAGCAGTTCGAGCTCAGTCGCCAGCTGTGGGCGTCGCTCGTCGAAGAGGGCGATCTCGGCGATCCGCGCGCATTCGTGCGCACCGTGCCCCACTACAGCTTCGTGTGGGGCGACGACGACGTGCGGTTCCTCGAGCAGCGCCACCGCGCGCTCCTGCGCTCGCCGCTGTTCGAGGGCATGGAGCTCACCCGCGATCCGACGCGCATCGCCGAGTGGCTCCCGCTGGTGATGGAGGGCGAGCGTCGGACCGACGCGCTGGCCGCGACCCGCATGGCGTGCGGCACCGACGTGAACTTCGGCGCGCTCACCCGAGCGTTGATCGACTCGCTCGCCAAGCAGCCCGGCGTAAGCGTGGACTTCGGCCAGGAGGTCTCGGGCATCCGCCGCGACGGCCCGTGGCGGCTCGAGATCCGCGATCTCGCGAGCGGGCAGACGCGCGTCGTGCGCGCGCGGTTCGTCTTCATCGGCGCGGGCGGCTATTCGCTGAAGCTCCTCGAGCAGAGCGGAATCCCGGAGTGCGCGGGGTACGGCGCGTTCCCGGTCAGCGGGCAGTGGCTGCGGTGCACGAACCGCGCGCTGATCGAGCGCCACCACGCGAAGGTCTACGGCAAGGCCGAGGTGGGCGCGCCGCCGATGTCCGTGCCGCACCTCGACTCGCGCTGGATCGACGGCGACAAGCAGCTGTTGTTCGGCCCCTACGCGGGCATCACCACGCGTTTCCTCAAGCACGGCTCGTTCTTCGATCTCCTCGGCTCCATCGGCATCGCCAACGTGCTCCCGGTGATGAGCGCCGGCGTCGAGAACGCCGACCTCACCCAGTACTTGGTGGGCCAGGCGATGCTCTCGACCGACGAGCGGCTCGCGATCCTCCGCAAGTACTGCCCGACGGCGCGCGAAGAGGACTGGGAGGTGCAGGTCGCCGGGTTGCGCGTGCAGATCATCAAGGCCGACGCGCGCGGGCGCGGCGAGCTGAAGTTCGGCACCGAGGTCGTCACCAGCGCCGACGGCTCGATCGCGGCGCTGCTCGGCGCGTCCCCCGGCGCGTCGACCGCGGTGGCGATCATGCTCGAGCTCTTGGAGCGCTGCTTCCCCGAGCGCTTTGCCTCCGCCGAGTGGCAGGCGCGGTGTCGTCGGCTCTTGCCCTCGTTCGGCCGCTCTCTCCACGACGACGCCGCGCTGTGCCGCTCGGTGCGCGCGCGCTGGGAGGCCTCGTGAGCGCGAACGCACGCGGCGTCGCGCGCGTGTTCAAGATCTGGAGCCGGTTCTACGACCACCCGGTCCCGCAGGGGCTGTTCTATCGCCGCGTGCACCGGCGCATCCTCGCCCGCTGGCAGCCCGCGCCGCGCGAGCGCGTGCTCGACGTCGGGTGCGGCACCGGGCTGTTCCTCGAGCACCTCGCGAGGGACTACGGCGAGCTCGAGCTCGTGGGGTTCGACCTCTCGAGCGAGATGCTGGAGCAGGCGCGCAAGCACAACCCCGGCGTCGAGCTGGTTCAGGGCTCGGTGTATGCGATCCCGTTCGACGACGCGTCGTTCGACGTCGTGCTCAACACGATCTCCTGCCACTTCTATCTTTGGGAGTAGCCACACCGGAAATGCCTCGATAGTCTCGGGGAATGGCCGCAAAGCACCCCAGGACCGCGATCGTCTACTGCCGCACGAGCAGCGCGAAGCAGAAGGCCGACGAAACGATCGAGATGCAGCGGGAGAGATGCCGCGCCCTCGTCGAGCGGCATGGCCTCCGGCTAGGGGGTGTCCCTAGTTCTCCTCCAGCCATAGGCGTGCACATGCGAGCTGAACGAGCGCGAGATAGTTCCGCGCCGTCTTGTCGTACCGCGTGGCGATCGCGCGGAAGCGCTTGAGGTTGTGGAAGAAGACCTCGACGAGATAGCGCTTTCGGTAGAGCTTTCTCACGAGCCGATGCGGAACCGGGCGCTCGGGCTTCGAGTGGATGACGGGCTTCATACCCTTCTTCCGCACCGCCGCAAGGTAGCGGTTCGAGTCGTAGCCGGTGTCGCCAATCAGGGCCTTGCCACGTGCGTGTTCAAGGAGCTCGTCGGCCTTGATCATCTCGTGTCTTTGGCCCGGCGTGAGCGTGACGTGGATCGGACGCGCTTTGGTGTCGACGACGGCGTGGAGCTTTGTTGAAAAGCCTCCTCGAGAGCGGCCCAAAGCATTGCGTTGGACCCCCCTTTTCCGCCCGACGCATCTTGATGTGCGCGGACCACCGAGCCGTCGACGATTGATCCGGTGTCGTCGATCTCGAGCTGGAGCTCGCGAAAGATCGTCGCCCAGTGACCCTTCCGCGCCCAGTTCGCGAACCGGTTGTAGACGGACTTCCAAGGCCCGAACCGCTCGGGAAGATCACGCCACGGCAGCCCAGTCTTCGCGCGGTAGAGGACCGCCTCGATGAAGACACGGTCGCCCTTCAGTGCCGCCGGACCGGTTCGCTGCTTCGGAAGCACTCGCTGGAGACGACGCCATTGCTCGTCGGTCAGAGCATGCCGCTGCATCGCAATTTTTGATCACAACGCGCGCGGCAGCACAACGACTTCGTGTAACCGATCGGAATGATCCAACAATCGGATCCGTCGAACTAGGGACACCCCCTAGTCCCCTATGGCCCCAAGAAGGACGGGTGGGTCGAGGACAACGGGATCTCGGGCACCCTACTTGAGGGTCGCGCGTTCGAGACGTTGATCAAGGATGTGCGCGCCAAGCGAGTGCAGGTCGACTACCTCGTCGTGTACTCGCTCTCCCGCGTGTCCCGCGTGGACTCCACGAGCCGCGATGAGGACAAGCAGGTGCAGTCCGCGGAGGACGCGGCGCGCATCCGTGCCGTTCTTCGCATCGCCGGGACCAAGCTCATCGACGAGTCCGGGATCAAGGACCCGAACACGATGGCCTTCGAGGTCGAGATGATGGTCGGCAACGCGCAGCACGAGACGATCATGCGCACGACCAGGGCGGGCAAGACGAGTCGCCTCGGTCGCGGTCAGGCGGCCTTCGGGGGCAAGCCCCCGTTCGGGTGGGCTCGGCAGCTACGCAACGGCAGAGATCGCAAGGACGGGTACGAGCTGGTCCCGCACCCCAAGGAGGTCGAGGTTCTGCACCGCATCCTCCGTTGGTTCGTCGAGGGCGGCCTGTCGCACACGGTCCGCATGCTCGCGAAGCACAAGATCCCGACTACACGAGGTCATGCCACTTGGGCCCGCAACACGGTCCGCAAGATCATCGACAAGGCCGGGAGCTATCACCACGGCGTCATCGAGGGCGTCTACAACGGCAGGCCGTACCGCATCGAGGCACCCTCCCTGATCTCGGCCGACCTCGCGGCCAAGGTCGCGGCATACCGGCAGGACACGACACACGATGCCGGTGCGGTGTTCTTGTCGTCGGGGTACATGCGGTGCGCGAAGTGCAGGGGCACGGTGCAGAATCACCGGAGCCTGACGCGGAACTACACGAGATGCGACCGCTGCAAGCTGTCAGTGCGGACCGACCTCTTCGACAGACGACTCGCCGACGCGATCTCGACACGCCTGATACAGATCGCCATCCACGCACGCACGACGAAGAAGAAACAGGACGATCACACCGCGTCCCTCGCTGCCGTGGACACCAAGATCGCGGATGTCGTCTCCCGAATGTCGAAGCTCTGGAAGGCGTACGAGAGCGGGCACCTCGCGCAGGAGGTGTGGGTCACCCGCAACGACGAGCTAAAGGCCGAGAAGCTCGCGTACGAGATGGAGCGCACCCGCGTACAGGCCGACGCCGACGAGGTCAGACGCCGTGAGAGCACCGAGCGCGGTCTGCTCGGACGCATCGAGGAGATCATCGACGAGAGCATGGACGCGACCCTAGAGCGTCGCCGCGAGATCCTCGCTGACCTGCTCGGGGGGCAGCGGCTCACCGTTGCGTACGAGCGTGACCCCGAGGGGAAGATCCACGCGATCGTTACGCTCCCGGCCTTCGGCGACCTCGCGTCGATGACGTACCGGACTGACGCAAGGGTTGCTCCCCAGGTGTGGGGCAAGTCGGAGCGGCGGCACCCGCTCTGGAGCAAGGTGCTCGACAAGGTCATCACGCACCGGCTCGGCGAGGCGCTCGAACGTCTGTACGCCTCGGTCTAAGCCCTCCCCCGCTCGCGCCCACACAGCAGCCCTACCGCGTGGGCGTCTAACTACACCCGTTCGAGGTCTACCTCGTGCAGCTCGGCGACTCCGATGGGTCGTCCGGCTACGCGGGCGACACGTCCAAGTTCATCGGCGTGTGGGGCGTCCAGCTCACCGAGGGCAGCGGCCTCGCGCCGTACGTGCCGACGTCAGCGTTGGCGATCAACGAAGGTGCCCCGAGGCCACTGGCCGCCTGATCTAACAGTTCTTCTCTCCGTCGCGATCGACGGTTGAAGCCCCACCTCGCTTCGGCGGGGTGGGGCTTTCGTCGTTTGTGGCGCTGCCTCGCGCGCGTGCGCGCCTACTCGAAAGTCGCTGGGTTCGTCCATCACCCCGCTGGGGTGATAGGGCGATGTGCTGGTCGGCGCGATGTCACCACCCAGCGCTCGACACCTCGCCGTAAGTGTCTCGATCGATCGGGGCGACAAGAAGCTGACGGCTGCACGGGCGGCACTTCCATGCTTCGCGTGAATCGCCGAGCTTTCGCTTTCGGCACGGTCGCTGCTGGTTGCCTCGGGCGTCGCGCCGATTGTCGCGACGTCGCATCGAGGGAGGCACGATCGAGATGATCATCGCGCAACAGCTCAAGACGCTCTCCGCCGTCACGGTCGCGACAACAGCGACCGCGCTCGGTAGTGGTTCCGGCGGCGCCGCCAACGCGGGCATCATGGTGCAGGCGCCGTCCAGCAACACCGCGAGCGTCTTCATCGGCGACAGCGCGGTGACGACCTCGACGGGTCTGGAGATCGAGCCCGGCAAGGGCATCACGTTGCCCGTCCAGGACGAGGGGGCGGTCTACGGCATCGTCGCCAGCGGTACCCAGAACCTCCGCGTACTCAAGCTCCTCTGATGGACTCGTGGATCCACAATGGCGCGTTCTACGTGCCGCAGCCGGGCTTCTGGCAGCTCGGCGACGGGATCGTGTGGCGCGCGGAGTTCGGTGCTCTTCCGGTCTCAACGACCACGAACGGGTCGGCGAACACCTCCGCCATCGCAGCCATGCCGCTCGTCTTCGCACGTGCGTCCTCGGCGACAGCGCAGACGTCGGAGTCGTCGTTGGTCATCTCGGGCGTCGCTACCGACGTGCCGGCGATTGGGGACGTCGGTACGGGTGTCGGGCTCCTCCATGAGCCCGCGAACACCAACGACATTCTCCACAGCTCCGACGTCTCTCAGTCAGCTTGGATCAAGGGCACCGGCGTCACGGCGACAGCCAACACCTCCGACGTCACCGATCCGGCCGGAGGAAACGCAGCCTCGAAGGTCGTCTACGACGGCAGCGGCGTCGCGAACGCCACGCGATTCGCGCAATCGGCGACGATCGCCGTCGGTGAGGTCGTGTCGCTCTGGGCTCGCGTGGCGTCCGGCACCGCGGACATCCGCGTTGGAACGAACGTCGAGTACGGCACGGCGGCGACCCTGACGACGACGTGGCAGCGCATCTCGTTCGAGGCCACGGCGGCGGCGACCGGCCTCTACGTGTACGGCGCGAACGGCAGCAACGCGGCCTTCACCATCTACGTCTACGGCGCGCAGCACGACTCACGGCGGTTCGCCTCGTCGACGACGCTTACGACGACGACCAGCGTCACACGAGCGATGACCCGGCTCTACAAGGCATCGGAGGCCGTCCTCCAGACCACGAACGGCACGTACAACAGCATCCGCCTGGAGTTCAGGTTCACGGCGCTCGAAGCGGTCTCGGCCATGACGGCCGATCGCTTCCTCTTCTACACCGCGAACAGCGACTACATGTACATCGCCGCCACGACGCACGAGGTTGCCGTGCGCATCAACGGCGTCTCGTTCGTGTCGTCGGCCGCGATCGCGTTCGCGAAGGGCGACGTCGTGCAGGTCTGGGTCGAGACGGGCGCCAACGCAACGACCGTCATCAAGTACCGCGTCAACGGCGGCACCGCCTTCAACCTCACGTCGGCGTCACCGACGACGAGCAGTCCGAACTTCACCACGAACGCGATCGACTTCTTTGCCGCGACGGGCGGCGGCAACGCGAACCTGCTCGCCGCGGTCATCCACTACATCCGCGCGTACGGGTACGGCAAGCGCCCCTCGTGGGCTCGATGACGCGAAGAACCTCAGGGAGGACCATCCATGTCAGGAATGCAGATCGAGGCGCTGCGGCGCACCAAGCTCTACCTCGCGACGCCGCCGACGCCGGTGCCCATTAACCCGCTCGCGCAGTTCATCGACACCCTCGGCTGGGTGTCGGGCGTCCTCCAGGTCCGCGTCTACTCCGCGAACTTCTCGGTCTCGCCGCAGGGCCAGCACGCGGCGGTGCGGTTCGCGGTCTACAACACGTCGGTCTCGCAGGAAGATCCGGCCGTCACCCTCATCGAGCCGACGCCGCTCACCTTCGTGCAGGTCGACTCCACGTCGCCCGGCAACGCCGCGCTTCCGCTGCTCGTCAGCGCCGTCCCGCACCGCATGAGCCGCTACGTCTCGGTCCAGATGTCGACCATCCTGCTCGGCACCGCCACGTCGGTCAGCGGCGACATCACCGTCGGCGTCGACTTGATCGGGAGGACTTCCTGATGGGCGGCGTGAAGATCACGGTCCTGCGGAAGACCACCATCACGCTGCCTGCCGTCGAGGGTCCCGGCAGCGTGTTCCTGCCGCCGATCGCAGAGTTCGTCAACGCCGTCGGGTGGGTGTCGGGCACGCTCCAGGTGCGCGTCTACGACAACTCGCTCACCGGCACGGACGCGAAGGTCAGCATCGCGGTCGTCAACAGTGTCGTCGCGCCCGAGGATCCCGCGGTCACGCTGACGCAACTCATCAGCAACTCCGTCCCCCTCGCGCTGGTCGAGATCACGCCGGGCAGCCCGAGCACGGCGGCGCTGCTGGTCAGCAAACTGCCGACCCCGGATCCGAGCAACAACCCCTATCCCGCCATCGCGGAGTCGGTCTCGGTGCTGCTCGTCGTCGAGGCGACGCTCCAGGGCACCACCGTCGGCGGCAGCATCACCATCGGCGTCGACCTGATTGGCAGGGACGCGTAGACGAGATTCGATTCAGGAGGGAACTGACATGGCAGGCATGAACGTCCAGGTGTGCAGGCGCACGAAGTTCTTCGCTCCGGCGATCTCGACCGGCGGTAACGAGAACGTGCTGATGCAATTGATCGACACGCTCGGTTGGCGGTCAGGCGTGTTGCAGCTCCGCGTCTACGACAACGGTCTCACCGGCTCCGGCGCCAGCGCGACTGTGAACGTCTACAACGCGCTGGTCTCCGACGACGACCCCGCGGCGGTGTTCACCGACGAGGCCAACCCGCTGGCAACCGCCACGATCGACGGTAACGTCACCGACGGCACGCTGCTCAACGTCGCGCTCTCGTCGTCGGTGCCGATCGGGCGGTACGTCTCGGTCACGCTGCGGTTCGCCGCAACGGGCTCGCCGATCGGCGGCGACGTCACGATCGGGGTCGATCTGGTGGGGAGAGATGCGTAGGCGTAGATCGCTGGTGCCTCGCGACTCACTTCATCATGGGAAGCGAGCGCGTTTGCATGGCTCGCATGAGCGCAGTCGCCGGACGGCAGGTATGATTCGAGGATGAACAGCCATTCTTCCGCTTTGCGCTTTACGCTCTGTATTATGGGCATCGAAACCATCGCGTGCGATAGGCCGGCGATGCTCCGCTATACAGCCCGAAGCTGGACAGACGTCGAGGGCCAACTCGAAGAGTGCGTCGGACCAAGCAGCATTCACGATTCTCTGATTAGGCTTACCATCGACCCGCACGGCACCGTCATGGTTCATAAGGGCTGCTACTCGCGGGACCATGATCCTGACTGCCTGTTGCGCAAACTGTCGGCATTTACTTACGCTAAATCGCTGGCGGGCACGCAGACAATCGCCGTCCGCCGACGGGATTTCGTCAACGGCGCAGCGACGCCGGGGCGTGTGCGAATTCCGCCATGGACTCCACATGAATCGCTGCTTCTCTTTGGTCCGTGCTCTTTGACATGGCCGCCTGGAGGGTAATCAATGGGCTATATTGGATTGTTCGTTCCTGGGCACACCAGTCCGCCACCAAATCCATATCGCGAGGACCGGATTCAGCTCAGGCTCGGGGGCCATGATGTTCCGCTCGTGACGCACGTATTTTCGGGCGACACGCGTTTGGTCGGCTGGCGCAGAGACGTGCTGAAGGGTGGAATCGTTCAAATTCGTATTCTGTTCACGGACAAGTCGTCTAAGTTCCTTCAAGAGTACGTTGTTTTTACCGGGTTGCCCGGTAGTGTCGTCAAGTTTGTTGTGTACAGGGACGAGCAGTTTTGGGAAGCTCCATTTCCCACGACCTATTCGAGTTGGCAGTACCTCAGATTCGTGTACGGCGGGGAACGCCCCCCGCCTGACGGCGTACTAGAAGACTTTTTTCACGGTCTTTCAGAGCCGCTCGCGTGGTCGCCGGATGCAACGTTCGGAGACCTCGGCGACGCCCTTGACGACCTCATGGGGGAGTTCGGGTCATGGGGCGACCTGGACGAGCTGAAGCAACAGTACGGTCTACCGAGTGATGCCGCTTTGGGTGGTCGAAAGGGTGGCGGTGGTGGCGGTGGTGGCGGTGGTGGCGGCGGTGGTGGCGGTGGGGGCGGCGGTGGTGGCGGTGGTGGCGGCGGTGGTGGCGGTGGCGGTGGTGGCGCCGAATGGCGGGGGCTCTGGGGTGAGCCATTGGGGAGCGGGTCGAATCCCGAGCCGGGCGCGCGCAGCGGAGCGCAAGCCCCACAGGCGCAGGGGGGCGGCCGCACGGGAGGCGGTCAGACGGACACTGGGCAGGGGCAAGGAAGCGGCAGCGAAAGCGGCGGCCGACGGAGTGGCGCGCAGGGACAATCAGGTGGCACCGGCTCCAGCTCCAGCTCCAGCACTGGCACCAAGTCCGGTGGAGGCACCAAGTCTGGTGGAGGCTCTAAGCCCGGTGGCGGGACCAAAGCCGGTGGAGGCTCCAAGTCCGGTGGGAGCGGTGGCGATGCGGATCCGAACCTCGTGAGCACGTCCAACCCCGTCACCGAAGCCGTCTCGCTCTCTCGCGATCCCTTCATCGCGGCGCAGCAGGCGAGGGCTCTCGGATTCGCGGGCCGCGCCATCCAAACGCCGAACGGCCCCGTGTTGGCGTTCCCGCCCGAGGGGGGCGCATCCGCGACGGGCGACACGACCGGCACGATCAACTGGGAGATGCTCGATCCGGTCGCGCCGTACGCAGGTGGCGACTACGAGCCGAGCGGTCGTCCTCGCGGCGGTGGACCGTCGCGACGGACGCGCATGGCCAACCAAGCCATCGAGCCCCTCTACCCCGAGGGCACCGGCGGTCCCGGCGCCGAAGACGACGACGAGACGCTCGCGGCCATCGCGGCGATCAACACCGGCCGACCGATGCCGGCGCCCGAAGCCCCCGGCGATCCGGCGGCGATGCGGTTCGGCGGGAACGTCGTGGCGGTCTCGACCGGCGCTGCACCGGCCGTCGGCTCGCCGTCCGCGGGGATGGTCGTCGCTTACAGCGCGGGCGTCGGAAGCCCGACGATCGAGTTCGACGGCGCGGGTCGAGTCCGTCGCGTGGGACGTTGACCTTCTCCGAGGTCGCGCGAACTGGTCATTTGGTGCGGCGATGGCGCCGCATGACATCGACATCGCGGAGGTTGCGGAGCTGCCGTCGTCGTTTGATCACGGCGGCCGGATCGTTCCACGTCGCCCTGCCGATCGCCTCCGCAGCCAGGCGGAACATGACCTCTCGATCGACCTCGCAACCGATGAACCGACGACCGAGACGCACGGCCGCGACCCCCGTGGTCCCGCTGCCGAGGAACGGATCGCAGACCGTCTCGCCGGGCAGGGTGTAGCGGTCGATGAGGTCGCGCATTGCGCGCTCCCCTTTCGCCCAGGCGAACTGCCCCCAACGCTGGCCGTCGAACAGGACACTCGCCGCGACGGGAAACTCACGGACACCGCCCGCCTTGCGGAAGATGAGCACCGGGTGATGTGCGACCGAGAGCCCTTGCCCCATGTCCACGTACCGGCGGCGGTAGGAGAAGAGCGTGATCTCGCCGCGCCACTGGAGGGGCGGTGTGGCCCGCAGACCGAGGAACGCAGCGAGCACGTCGGGCATGTGTCCTGCGCCGATGACGATCGCCGCGTGTCCGCCGGGGACGAGGATCCGGTGGGTCAGCTCGGCGAGGACCTCGTATCCGGACATCCGGCCGTACGCCTTGCCGGAAGCAAACTCCTCCTCCCACGGTGGGTCGGTCAGCACGAAGTGCACGCTCTCGGGCTGGAGCCTCGACAGCGCGGGCGCGAAGTCGTCGGGGATGAGCTGCACGTAGTCGGGGAGGCTGACGCTCTCGGGTAGATGTGACGCTACTGCTCGACGGTGCGCTTCCTTCACGTTGCGCGCGCCTTGCCGGAGCTGCGTCGCGATCTCGACCTGCACCTCGGGCTCCTGCTTCGAGAGGTAGGTCAACTCCGCGTCGATGCGCGCTGCGTCGGTCCCCTCGATGAGGGGGTCGACGCGCTCATCGAGGTTGCCGGCGATGCCGAGCCAGCGCCGGATGGTGCGGGCATTGACCCCAATCGCCTTCGCGGCCTCGTGCGCGAAGGGGTAGACGGTCCGCCCGCAGTGCTCGCAGGGGCGGCCCTGCCCCTCCTTCTTGGCCCCTTTCTTGGTAACCGCGGTCGGTGTGTCCGCCGTTTTCCTGGGTCTGCCCGGCCCGCCAACGACGGTGACCGGCTTCGTCCACGGGTGCGGCTCTTCGTGCAGGCGCTTGGCACGTAGGAGGTCGCGGTACGTGGTCACGTGCGAGGGCGGGTCGGGTACTCGGAGCCGCAGATACAGGTCGGCCAGCTCCGCGCCGAGCCGATCGTGTTGCTGTCGGTCCACATCGCGATGGGACCAGACGGCCGAGGGAGCGTCGAGAAATCCCCGATGCGTCCTCCTTCGAGATGGCACGCAGAGCAGCGCCGCTCCCTCCGAGGGCATACCCACCCCAACGCTTCGCCGTGGGAGACGCCTGCGTGTGGAGCAGGCACTTCGTGTGGGTCACGTCCGGCGGCGATCCGACCGATGGCCGATGGGGATGGAAGGGCACCGTTGTCGATCTCCTCGGACACCTCGCTCACGTGCGATGGGACGGCGACGGCGGACCGCCGTGGCTCGTTGCGACGGTCAACCTCGCGAAGCCGAGGACGGCGAAGGCGTGCGACTAGACCGTCACGGCTTGGGGGGCGTCGGCTTGTCGCCCTCCGGGAGCTTCGGCGTCGGCTTCTCCTCGACCGTCGAGCGCACACGATCGGCCATCCCCTTCAGCTCAGTCACACGGGGAAGGTACTCGTCGGTCGACGCCTTCAACTGCTTCGATCTAGCCGAGAGGTTCGTCAGCTCCCTGTGAAAGTCGCGTTCGTCCTCGCGAAGGGAAGTCTCGGCCGACGGGTCGATCCTCGTCGAGAGGAGCATCGTCCTCCGTCGCTCGATCAGGCGGTCGGCAAGGGCGTTCATACGCACGATCTCGGCCGCGATGGCCTTCGACTCGTCCCGCGTGGCGTCGATCTTGTCGTAGACCTCGTGCAACTCCCGCGCGTTCGCTGCCATGGTCCTCGCAGTCTCACGCACGACGAGGGCACGCCGATACATGCGATAGATGCCGAAGGCGGTCACGAGCCAGACCAGACCAGACCATCGCTTCCACCCATCGACGAACAGCAACGCGTAGCCCCCGCCGAAGGTGAGGCCGAACATCGAAATGACTGCCGTGAGGATGATGCGGTCCGCCTTGCTGACCATGCCGTCGGCGCCGTAGCGACGTGCGACGTGCCGCTCCAGGGAGGCGATCACGTCGCGGTACCCGCTGACGTTCATCTCCTTGAGCATCTTGGCGATCTCCGACTCGCGCTTGATCACGGTCGGCGGGTGCACGTACTGCCAGACGGCGAAGGCGAAGACCCCGAGCGGGATCAGCGGCGCCAGCCAAATCGCCTTCGAGAGGAATTCCGCGATCGTCGTCGGCACGGAGCCGATCGTACCGTACCGCTCAGACGTTGGGAGTCGACGGATCACCGCCCAAGTAGACGCTGCCAGTGCACGGGGCCGGGCTTGGTGGTCACCGGCTCCATCTTGGGCTCCATCGACTCGACGACGATCCAGGCAGCACGCCGCACGACCTCGGGATCGGGGGTCGGGTTGGCGAACGGCAGCCGCTCATTAACGAGATCCCAGACCGCCTGCACGATCGCGTTGAACATGTCCTCGCGGCTGCCGATGCGCGGGTGCATGACCTCGACCCCGCCGATGCGGACCGAGGTCGAGTCGTACGACGGCATCGTCATGCTCTCGGGGTGCGAGGTCTGATCGTCGCGGCGAACTCGTGCGCCCATGGGAGGATGTGCATGCCGGCGCGCTCGGCACGGGTGAGGATGTCCCCGAGGAGCAGGCGGACGATGAGGTTGGTGGGCATTAGATCGACCCCACGACGCAGGCGTCCTCGGGGTTGCTGGGCTGCTCGCCCGGCAGCACGACCCAAGAGGTGATCGGTCCGCGCGGTGCGGGCATGTCGGTCGGCTCCGTGTGCTGCACGATGGTCATCCCGCCGCGCTGCTCGTGTCCGATGCACCGCACGCGGTCACCAAGGTTGAGGTGTACGAGTTCCGGCGAGTCGATCGGCACGATCCGGATCGCGATGCGTCCGTCATCGAGATCGATCCAAAACGTCTCTGTCGTTCCGCGCCACACGTGGTGCACGACTGTCCCGAAGTTCACGTTACCCATCACGCCACCTCCTCGTCCCAGCTCGACACGCGCACGCGCGTCTCACCGTCCACCATCTTGTATGCGCGCCCTTCGACGACATCGCCCTCGCGCACGATCTTCATCTGTGGATCGTCGTGCCGAACCTGCACCCAGGCCCACGTACCAGTGGTCATGGATCTGACGCGGAGTTTGAGCCCTTGCTTGACCGTCTCGATGCGGAGCACCGTCCAACGGGTCACCTCACCCTCGACCCGCACGAGGTTCTCCGCGACATCCTCGGGCGTTGCGTGCCGCTCGTATGCCTCTTTCGCGATGGCCTTGGCGTCGTCCTCGGACATAGCCTCGTCCCGGAAGTGTTCCGCCTGCATCTGCAGGACGCGCGGGCGGCCCGTGCCCAGGGAGACCTTGCGCGTGAGCTGCTTGCCGTCGCGTACGAGGCCGAAGTGGCGCTCCAGGTCGGCGCGGATCGTCGCCTCGCGCACCGTGAGCGGCGTGCCCACGTCGCGCAGGTGAGCGATCACGTACTTGAGCGTGATTGCAGGCTCCAGGTAGACCGCGCCGTCATGCTCCCATCCGATCGCGGCACAGGTCGGGGACGACTCCTCCGCCAACGTCTTGTCGCGGGTCACGAGCTTACACCGCCCGCTGGTGAGCAGGGCGCGGACTGCCTCGACGTACCGCGCGCTGGGTCTCGCCTCGCGATCGTCCTCGGCCTGTTCCGCGGCGGTGTCGAGCAGGGCGGCGCGTGCCTCTTCTCGGAGTGCGGCGGCGCGTGCCGTGGTGAGCGCCCCGACCCATACAGTGAATCGCACGTGCAGGTCGATGGCCACCATGAGCTGCGCGAGGATGTCCGGCTGCCGCGCCTTGAGCCCTTTCGCCTCGGCCTCGATGCGGAGTTCATCGAGCGTCGCCAGGTACTGGTCGCGCAGGTGGTCGGTCCCGTGCGCGGCGATCCATTCGATGTATGCGCGCTGCGCAGTCGAGGTATCTCCCCCGCGCTGCAACGCGCCGAGGCGGCCCGTGTCCACATCGCCCTTCCGGAGAAGAACCTTGCAGATGCGGTTGGCGATCGAGGTCGTGTCGCTCGGATCTTCCTCGGCCGTGACGATGACTGCGGCCCGAGGGGGCCGGTACGTGGCCGCATGTAGCGAGGCCGTAGCGCGGCGGCGCGTTGCCCGGTTGCCCACGTCGCGTACGAGATTCTCCAGTACGGCGCGCTGCCGGTCGGCCTCCCTTGGAGAACCCTTGGGGCAGTAGTCGTCGATCACGACTAGCGCATCCTTCGCCGTGTAGAGCACGCCCTCGATCGCCGTCGAGGTGTCGCGGAAGGTCGCGGGTAGATCCTTCACCTCGCGCACGTGGTCACCAAAGCGACGCTGCACCTCGACCGACAACGACGACTTCATCGCCTCGGGCTCGCCGATGACGGCAACGGTGAAGTCCCCCTTGAGCACGTCGAGCAACGGCGCGAGGCACGCCATGCCGTGCAGCGGAATCGTGATCTTGCGCGGGGCCACATCGAGGAATGCGATCTGCCGCTCCGCAGACTCGCGGATCTGCGCGGGCGACGCGTCGCCCATCGGCAGCGCGATGGCCTTGGTGTCGATGTCCACGCGCGGCGTGTCCGTCACTGCGACGAGCTTCTTGTCCCCGAGGATGGTCATACGGCGCTCATCGCCGTGGCTGACCGCACCGCCGGCATGCACGTAGCGCCTGCGGCCGTCGATCGTCGTCCAGCCCGTGGAAGTGTGTACCCGCTCCTCGGGCGCAATCGGCGAGTTCACCTGGACGGCCTCCCGCAGAAGATCACGTCCGGCCTTGCCCGTGCGGGCATTGACGCGGGCCGCGGGTGCCCAATGCGATTCGACCCACCGCATTGCCGCGAAATCATCGGCTGGCACCTCGATGGTGCGGAGCGGTGTGCCATCGGAGAGGTACCCGGCGATCTCGTGCACGCGCACATCCCCGCTCGGCGTCTCGCGCAGCATCGTGCGCCGGATCTGCGCCGTGAAGTTGCAGAGCGGCTGCACCCCGATGGGGAGCACGACGGCGTGCGCTCCGCCCTCGATGACGTAGCCCGTCGGCGATGCCGAGGATGCCGCCAACAGTGCGGCGTTCTGCGCCGCGTCTCGCTCCTCGTCCGCTGCTTCGATCTGCTCGCGCACGATCTTCTTGATCGAGCTGCGCAGGTCGGGCTTCTTGATCTTCGGTTGCCCGGCGTAGCGCTCGACCACGCGTTCGATCCAGACATCCCGGTCGGCCTTGTCGAGCGTCGCCATGGCGCGGCAGACGTTGCGCAGCACCTTCTCGCGGCCAAGCTCCGGCAGCTCCGCCGGCAGCGCGTCGAACTCGTCCTGCGGATCGATGATGGCAGGACGATCGGCCACGTCGCGATCGATGACCTCTACCCCGGCGAGTTCGGCGATCTTTTCGAGCGCGTCCCAGTGCTCCAGGCCCCGCCGCTGACGGAGGTAGCCGTAGATCGTGAGGTGCGTGCCGTCGCCGTAGTCGTGCAGGTGGTGCTCGTAGACGCGGCACGAGGGCGTGCGCTCCTCACGGAGTGCGCACTTGCCGCGGGTCACTGCGATGCCGTCTGCCTCCAGCAGGTCGCGCATCTCGATGCGGTCCTCGCAGTCGCGGACCCACTGCCAGAGACGGGTAGTCTCGGAGCGTTTCTCGGGCTCCGTCGCGGTCGATGCGGGCAGCGCCGCGAGCATCGCGTCGATGTCGAGGGGCGCGCCGTCCTGGTACCGGCACTCGTAGTGCTCGGTCCGCGACGGGACGAACCAGCGCTGTACGAGCTTGAGCGAGCACTCATCCACCGCGATGCCCTGCTCTTCGAGGCGCGCGGCCTCGTGGTGCAGGATGCGGCGCGCCTCGTTGGCCGACATCGGCCTCGTGAGCGCGTGCACCGCGCGGAACCGCGGTTGCTCCGGCGCGTGCGAGTACGAGGTGTAGATCGCGACCTGCTGCCCGGCGTGCGCCGCGAGGTACTTCTCGATCGTTGTCTGTCGATCCGCCGGTAGCGGCTGAGACACGTCCTCGACACGCTCCGTGTTGTCGATGTCGCGGACGATCGCCGTCATCGCGAGGAAGTTGCCGGAGTCCGCGTAGTCGCCCGCGAGCTGGGCCGCGGTCCACATTGGCAGATCGTGCTTGGCTCTCGTCGGGGCCTTCGCGGCCTCGCAGAACTTCTCGAAGAACGTGCGGAACGCGGGCACTGTCCTCGACTGGCCCTGCGGATTCTTGCGGCCCCCCTCGGGGAAGACGGTGACGGTGAGTGCGCAGTTCTTGTTATCAGAGTTGCTTTCGTAGGACACGATCGAGCCTCGATCGCACGGCGCCCCCTCTCGACGGGGGCGTTCGTGCTTCTTGGGGTCCGTGCATGCGGGGGCGCCCGCTTGCGGCTGCACGTCACGCCGGCTTCTGATCTGGATCAGGTGTGTTTCGTCTCGACCCATGCGCGCAGCGCCTCCGCGGTCACGTCCTGGAGGGTGCGTCGCTCGCGCAGGCAGACGAGCCGCACCGCGAAGTGCAGCTCGGCGGGCAGCGCCACGTTGATGCGCGGGTTGTCGTTCGGGGGCGTCGTCGCGTTGGCCATCAAGGTCTCCGCCGAGCGGGGAAGGTTCGGAGTGCTCCCGCCGGTACTAAGCAAACGGCACAAGTGCTTCCGCGGACCGCTTCGCGATCCGCTTGTGTTTTCCGTCTAACCTTGTTTTCGAGACGCTGACCTGCGTGACGCTTCCCAGCGCCGACTTGGGATCGGGCGAGGCTGGTTCGGGCCGCCAGGCGGTGAGACCGATCGGCTGGCTGCCCTACTGGCGAGTAGGGCAGGCTCTCGGGGGAGGGCAGCGGGGAGCACTTGTTTTGTAGGGCGTGCCCTACCTGCCCTACCTGCCCTACCGATCCGGGCCCATACACCCCCCTATACGATCCGATCGATCGATCGCTGTGGGGGTGTCGATCGATCGATCTGCCTCTCTATACGTATATCTATCTTCTTAAAGAGTAGGGCAGTAGGGCAGTACGACGAAATCCGCTCGGAATCCCAGGTCAGAACGGTGCCCTACTCTCCCTGAGGGCAGTAGGGCACCGGCAGGGCAGTAGGGCAGCCCGGAAGGACAACGCTCCACCGGTGTACCTCGCAGTCATGGACCTCTACGACCGCTGCCCCACCTGCTCTGTCTACCCGCGCCGGCCGGAGGTCACCGACGACTTCTGGGAGAGCGAGCCCAACGCGCCCCGCTACCCGCACAACGAGGCGGCGCTCTGGGAGATCGCGCGGCACCTGATCACTCTCGCACACGAGGTCGAGGAGCACGGCCGCGTCGTCACGGTGACGGCGAACCAGCTTCGACTCGCAGCCCAACACCTGGACGCCCTCGTCGATGCGCGTCGTGAGGCGCACGCCGGCCGGTGATCTACTTGTGCCGTCTCACCTGTCGGAGACACATCCGATGGACGAGCAAGCCAAGACCCACACCCGAACCCTTCGCCTCGACGCCGATCTCGACGCACGGCTTCGCATGTACGCGGGCTCGCTGCGGCTCACGGTGCAGGAGGCGATCATCGGGCTGCTGCACGTCCCGTCGTAAGCGCCCACTGCGGCCGTCAGCGCGCCAAGGCCACCGAGCACACCGCACACGACGGCATCGCGCCGCGCCCCGGCCCGGCGGGGGGCGACCGTGGGCGCTTGTGTCGAGGGTACGCGGGGGCAGCAAGCGGCGCATCACCCCTGCGGGGTGATGGCCCCCCGCACTCCTGAACCGCCGCCGACGTGCGGCTGCCGACCTTGACGGTGGTTCGCATCATGGGAACGTGCCTAGATGAGGTGCTATCGAATCCGTCGCACCTCTCTGCCGCAGCAGCCGGAGCCGCGGGCCGTCCTGCTCCAAGCCATCGAGATCCACGACCATGGCACGCACGTCGTCGCCGTAATCGAAGGAGTGGCTATCTTCGAACTGCTCAGTGTCGATCAGGTGCTCGACGCGATGGACCTGACGCGCGACGACGTGGAGCTGTGCGACGATTAGGATCGATTCGGTCGCCGAGAGCGCCGAGACCGGACTCCAGTTCTCCGATGGCCGGGAGGTGATGGGGCGTCGCGACCACAACGCACTCTTACCGCCAACCGCACCGACCTCGGCGTGCGACCGGTGGACGCCGATCAGCGCCGCGTGCGCGTGCGTACGACGCCGACGGTGCTCCCGCGGCCGAGCGTCACGGGTTTCGGAGGGGCTGCCTCAGAGCGCCAGAAGTACTCTCGGTACGCCTCCGTGCCTCCGACCTTGATGACCTCGAACTGGATGATCTCGAAGGTCTTGCCCTCGGCCGCGGAGTCGCCGCGCATCTTGTCCATCCAGGCTTTGACCTTCGAGTCGAAGTCTGCGTCGGTCACCCGGAACCGTTCGGACCCGTGGGCTGGCTTCTTGAGAGTGGGCATGCCCCCGAGCATCACCGATCCCGCCCCGGTGATCTACTTGTGCCGCATGTCCTCTGAGAGCCGCACGAACCAACGCGGCCGAGAGGACCAACGTGACCAGCAAGACCAGATCGATCCGCGTGCACCTCGATGAGGACCTCTACCGGCGCGTGAGCACGCACGCGGGCGCACTCGGGCTGTCCGTGCAACGAACGATCATCGCGACACTCGCAGCGCACGTGCCGCTCTACGACAGACGCATGGCGACGAAGCTCGGCATGGTGTCGGGCATCGACGAGGCCATCGAGGGCGGCTCGACCTCGCCGACGCCCCCGCGCACGCCCACCTCGCACAAGACCGGTATGTCGCGCACGGCGGTCGAGATCGCCGCACCCGAGCCGAAGCTGGTGGTCGGCATCGACGAGGCGATCGAGGGCTCGGAGGGCACGGCGGTCGTGATCACCGGCAATGTGACCATGCCGGGCCGCGTCGAGACCATCGCGCTCGACCTCGCTCTAGATCCCCTTCTCGCCGCTGCAGGCATCAACCCCAAGTCGGGAGATCCCAAGTGAGCGCCTGCACGTGCTGCCACGGCAGCGGCGACGTCCCCAACAACGGCTCTTGGGTGAGGTGCAGGCGGTGCGCCGGATCGGGCAGGAGCCTCACCGCAGATCAGCGACGCACCGTCAGCGCCATCCGCCGGGCGACCGGCATGAGCCAGGCCGAGGCCGTGCACGTCCTCCGACGTGCCGCTGACCTGGGGGTGCGTTGGGAGGCGATCACCATGTCGAGGCTCATCGCGCAGAGCGCGGCCCTCGATGCCGCTCGGTGGCGTACCGAGGCAGAGAGCGAGAGCGAGTGATGAGAACGATCGATGGGGTCGCAGTCGCCGCGCAGCTTGAGCGGCTCCGCAACAGGCTCCCGGAGCACTGCGTGCGCTGCCCCGGCCCGATCTGGTTTTGGGGTCCGCAGATCGACGGCACTTCGTACGAGGCGCTCTGCAAGGCGTGCGTCGAGTACCTCGCCAATTGTGACGCGTGTGGTGGTCACTCGTTCGAGAAGCATGCGGTCGACGGCATCCGGTGCGCCGACTGCGGCGCCATGGTCGCCGCGTGATCGATCGCCTTCACGAGCTGGCCATGGCCGCCGAGCTGCGCGTGATCGTCGAGATCACGGAATGGCAGCACGCCCGAGATCCCCGGCTCGGTCGGCATCCCGAGCGGCCCGTCGTCGAGGTCGTGTGCCGGGGCCTGCTCCGTCTGGTCTGAGCCCATTTCCCCGCTCGGACGGCATTTCCTGACTGTACACTTCTACCTCGAGCAGGTCCGCGCCTTCCGCGAGATCGCGCGCGTGCTGCGGCCCTCGGGCCGCTTCCTCTGCGCGGCGATCTCGCTCCGCCCGCTGTTGTGGGGCCCGGTGGTCGCCGGGCTCGCGGCGTATCACCCGCCCGCGGTGCTCGAGGCTCACCTCCGCGAGGCGGGCTTCGAGATCACCGCGCGCGAGTCCATCTTCCCCGGCGTGGTGCTGTTCGACTGCCGCGTCCCCTCATGAGGCGCCGAAGAACACCGCGAAGAAGTTCCGCGACATCACCTTGGCGATCTCGTCGTCGGTGTAGCCCTTCTCCTTCATCGACTCGCGGATCAACGTGACGTAGCTGCGCACCATGCCGGCGTACTGGGGGCCGTCGGTGCCGAAGAGGGTCTTGTCGACGAGGCCGCGCTTCTTCACCTGCTCGAGCACGTAGGGGTACAGCGGCTTGTCGGTCGCGGGGGGCACGTCCTCGCCGTCGACGTCGCGGAGGATCGGGCGGTTGAGCGCCGAGATCTCGAGGAAGACGTTGGGCAGCTCGGTCGCGAGCGCGAGGCAGTGCTCGACCGCGAGCGCGTCGCCCTGGCCGACGTGGCCGAGGATGAACTTCACCTTCGGGTTGTTCTTGATGGTGTTCCGCAGGCCCTCGGGGTCGTAGTAGGCGCGCTCGTTCTTCGCGCCCTCGAACGGCGAGAAGCCGGTGTGCAGGTAGACCGGCACCGCGTGCTTCGCGGCGACCTCGTAGACGCCGAGGTAGCGCGCGTCGTCGAACGCCACCTGCTGGTGCGGGTGCGCGAGCTTGATGCCGATGAACAGATCGCGCCGCCGCTCGAAGTACGAACCGAGCGCGTCCAGCCGCGCCTTCGCGACCGCGGCGTCGAGCGTGCCGTCGGCCCTCACGTAGCCGTCGAAGAAGTTGATGCTCGCGAGACCGAACGCCCACGGCAGCCCGTCGCTCGCGACGTTGCGCGGATCGGTGAGGATCGCCTCCAGGTCCTCGTTCGCGAGCCAGCCGGTGGTCTTCTGCGTGTAGACGGCGAAGAGCAGCGCGTGCTCGACCTTGGCGAGATCGGTCTGCGCCTTCACGCCGACGAACGGCGCGTACGCGTCGAGCCCCGCGGTGATCACCGCCGGCGAGTAGAGCTGCGTGAACGCGGGCGTGGCGCTGACGAACACCTTCCTCGTCGCGACCGGGATCCGCCCGAAGCGCCCCGGGTGGAGGTGCATATCGACGGCGCCGACTTTTGAGACGACCGAGCTGTCGAGCGCGAGCGGCTTCGACACCGAGCCCTTGCTCGGCACCATCTCCGCGACGGCGGTCTCGGGTACGTATTTGGTGATGGTGGCGATCCGCTCCGCGACGTCGCCGTTCAGCTGCGCCGACACGCCGCTCGGCCAGTAGAGGAACGTCTTAATCTCGTCGCTCGGCGCGCCGAGCGCTGCGAGCAGCTCTGCGCGAGTCATGCCCGGACGCGCCACGCCGCCGACGTCCGCGCCGCGCTCGACGCCAATCGCGAGGGCGATCGCGTCGTCCGACAGCGAGCCCTCCTCGCGCGAGGCGAAGACGATCTCGAGCTTCTTCTGCGTCCAGCGCCCGAACACGAGCCGGTTGAAACCGAGCTCGGACTCCGCGGCCCCGAGCTTCGCCCTGAGCGTTCCGTAGGTGTCCCCGAGCTTCAGCTCCCCGACGCCGACGCCGGGAACGATGGCCGTGGACGTGGACCCGGGCGGGGTCCCGCCGGAGTCCGTCGGCGGCGCGGGGGGATCGCCCGTGGGCGTCGGATTGGACGAGCAGCCGGCGAGCAGGATCAGGAAAACAGCGGAGAATCGCATAGGCCCCACCACGAGTAGGAAGTTGAACTTCCTGCTCTCTACAGACTCCTGCGGCCGGCGGCAATTGATTCGCGTGCGAAACGTTCAGGCCTTAATGATCCACCTCGTCGCGCGCCGGCTCGGCGATTGTGGTCCTCTCGCGAAATGCGACAGCAACAGCGGTCGTCCACCGGCGGCCTGCTCCGCGTGATGCTGACGTTGCTCGGGCTCGTCGCGATCGCGATCGGGGTCCACAACGCGCAGGCGAACGAGGCCGACCTGCGGCGGATCCCCTTCCCCGCGTCGAAGGCCGAGCGGGCGAAGGGCGTGGTCCGTGGACTCGCGACCTTCCACCCCGGGGGAACGTTCCCGGTGCCGCCGTGCATCGCGGGCTGGAAGAGCGGCAAGAACACCAAGCACACCCACTTCAGCGGCGACAACCGCGTCGAGCTCGAGGGGGGCGAGACCTACGAGCTCTCCGAGACCCAGAAGATCGAGCTCTTTCGCAACGAGCCGCCCCGACGGCCGACCGGCGGCGACGCGGCCACCGTCTCGTACCTCCAGCGCATCAAGCCCGACGTCAGAGAGTTTCAGTCGATCCGCTGCCTCTCCGAGACGGAGGCGGTCTGGGTCGAGGCCTGCACCAAGGGCAAGACGCTGATCGGCTGCGACGCGCCGCAGGATCCGATCCTGCTCACCGTCGGCGGGCCGTCGGTGCGCGCGACGTACCTCACGAGCCACGCGCAGGGCGCGCTCGCGCTGATTGTCCTCGGCGCCGTGCTCGCGCTCCTCGGCGTGACCGCCTGGTTCGTGCACCTCCGCGCCGTGGTCAAGCTGCTCGCGCGCAAACGTGGCGTCTCGCCCCCGGGCGTCCTCTTGTTCGTGTACATCGCGATCGGCGCGGTGGGCTCCCTGGCCTCGAGCTTCGCGTGGACGACGATCTACGGCCCGTGGTTCTTCTGCGTGTTCGTCGCGATCTTCTTCAGCTCGGTCGCGGTGCTGGTGGTGACGCGTCTGCGCACGCTCGGCGCCGCGCGGCGAATCCTCCTCGACACCGAGACCAGCGGTCTCGCCGACGCGGCCGCGCCCGATCGCGAGCTCGCGGTGCGCGTGGCGCCGGACGCGCCGCAGGTCGAGGGGTTCCGTCACGGAGAGCAGCACGCGATCGTTCGCTTTCGCATCGTCGAGGGCTGGGCGTTCAAGAGCAGCAACAACAAGACCTCGGTCCACGAGCGCGAGGTGGTCGCCTCGGGGTACCCGAAATACATTCCGATCCTCGACGGGACGGGCCGCGGGGTGCTCGCCATCGAGCACTGCCGGATCGACGGCGGCGCCGAGCCGCCGATCACCTGGCAGGACGGGATGCCGTCCGCGCCGTCCTGGCTCGCAAGCGCGATCGGGACGCTCCCTCGCTCGGAGACGCACCGCTATTACCGCGCGGAGTGGGTGGTCGCGGAGCGCGACGACCCGCTGCTGATCTACGGCGGCGTCGACCGCGTGCTGCCGTCCTCCGTCGGCGTGCCCGACGGCGCGGCGTACCGCTTCGACCCCAACATCCCGCTCGTGCGCGGACGCGACGGCGATCCCGCCTTCGCCTACGTGGGCCTCGAGTCTTCGTTGCTCGCCGCCCTCGCGCGCGAACGCGCCGCGCTCGCCCTGGCGCTGCTCGCGGGTGCTGGCGCGGTCGCGGCGACGTGGGTCTCGTTCGCATGGATCGTCAAGCAGTGACTGTACCCCGCGCGCTCACCGACTACCCTGCGGGCCACCATGAAGACCCACGCGACAATCCTGGTGGCGACGGATCTGGGCCCCGCGGGCGACCAGGCCATCGAGAGCGGCGACGCCTGGCGTAAGCGCTACGACGGCAAGCTGATCGTGCTGCACGTCACCGCCCGGGCGAACCAGCACGACGAAGCGCTCGCGCGGCTCGGCGAGCGGGTACGCGCGCTCGCCCCCGACGCGGGCGCCGAGCTCCTTGTCGTCGACGGCAGCTCCGCGGAGCGCATCCTCGAGGTCGCGAAGAACGTCTCGGCGGAGCTGATCGTGCTCGGCGGTCGCGAGGCGAGCGGCACGCGGTGGATCTTCGGCGCCGTCGCCGAGCGGGTGGTCGCGCACGCGCACGTGCCGGTCCTCGTCGCACGCCCCGACTTCGGCAGCGCGCAGCACGTCCTCGCGGCAACCGATTTCTCCGAGCCGTCGCTGCCGGCGGTCGCCGCAGCCCACGAGATCGCCCAGCGGTTCGGCGCGCCGGTCACCATCACCCACTGCGTCGAGCCGGCCGCGGAGTACACCGCGTTGAGCGCGTTGGCGAACACCGAGGGCGCCGATCCCGAGACCATTTCGGTGGCACGCAACCGACTGCGCGAGATCTGCGAGCAGTCCGCCGACCACGACACCTCGCGGGTGGTCGTCGGCGAGCCCGCCGCAGCGATCGTGAAGCTGGCCGACGAGCTGTCGGCCTCGCTCATCGTCGTCGCGTCGCGCGGGCGGAGCGGCGTCGCGCGGATGGTGCTCGGGAGCGTCGCCGCGCGCCTCGCACGCGACGCCCATTGCTCGGTGCTGATCGTCCGGCTCCGCGGAGAGTGATCGAGGGCTCCATGGCCCAGCTGTCGTGGGCAGACGAAAACCCACCATAGCGGTCAATCGGTACAGTCGCGCTCGAATCGCGCGCCGCTGGCGTTACGCTTGGCACGTCGATGAAGAGACGCGCCGCGCCCGTGGGGGGGGTTGGTCTTGAGAGGAGCTTCCGCGCCGATGCGGCTCTCATGCTGCTGCTCGTCGTCGCGTACGTGCTCACCGGTCGCCTCGGCCTTGCGTTCGGCTCCTACAACCGCGTGGCGACGCTGCTGTGGGCGCCGTCCGGCCTCGCGGTCGCGGCGGTATGGCTCGGAGGCAGGCGCTTCGCGCTCGGCGTCGCGGTCGGCGCGCTGATCACCAACCTCGCCGTCGGGTCGTCGCCGACGCTCGCGCTCGCGATCACGCTGGGCAACACCGCCGAGGCGCTGGTCGCCGACGCGCTCATCGACCGCGGAGGTCTGCGCCGCGGACTGCACAGCCTGCGCGACGTCGTGATGTTCGTCGGCCTCGTGGCCGCGGGCTCGACGCTGGTCGCCGCCGCGAACGCGGCGGTTTGGCTCCACCTCCTCGCGCACCAACCGTTCGCGCAGATCTCCACGACCGCATTGGTGTGGTGGCTCGGCGACGCGGGCGGCGTGTTGGTCGTGACGCCGCTCGTCCTCGCGTTCGCGCGGCCGCGGGTGTTGCCGCCGCCGCGAAGGAGCGAGGGCGCGGTCATCGCGGTGCTCACCCCGGCGATCGCGAGCGCGGCGTTCGGTCTGTTCTATCCCGGGGCGCCCACGAGCACGGCGCTGGCCCTCCTGCCCTTCCCGTTGCTCGTGTGGGCGGCGCTGCGCTTCGGGCTGCGCGGCGCGACGACGGCGACCACCCTGGTGACGATCGCCGCGGTGGTCGCGACCGCGGCCCACACCGGTCCGTTCCGCACCGGAAACGCGCAGGTCGACGCGATCGGTCTCTGGAGCCTCCTCGCGACGCTCTCGGTCACGACGCTGCTGCTCGCGATCGGCATCGAGGAGCGCGAGACCGCCGCCGAGCAGCGGCTCGCCCTCGAGCGCGAGCTCGAGGCGGCCAAGCGGCTGAGCGAGCTCGGCCTGCTCGCCGGCGGCATCGCGCACGACTTCAACAACCTGATGATGATCGTGCGCGCCAACGTGGCGCTGGCGGGCACCGAGCGCTATCGGTCGGAGGCGATCGCGACGATCGACGAGACCGCCGTGCGCGCGGCCGAGCTGGTCGACCAGCTGCTCGCCTACGCGGGCCGGCGCCCGATCCAACCGCGCGCCGTCGACCTCGCGAGCCTCTCCGACGAGACGGTCCGTATGCTCGGCTCGATGGTGCCCGCGGGCGTCACCGTCCAGGTCGAGGCCGAGCCGGGTCTACCGCCGATCTTGGGCGACGCGTCCCGGCTGCGTCAGCTCCTCATGAACCTGCTCATGAACGCGATCCAGGCCAACGACACCGACGGGAGCGTCGTCGTGCGACTCTCGATGGATCGCTCGGGCTCTTCGCCGCAGCTGCTGCTCGAGGTCCGAGACACCGGCAGGGGCATGGACGACGGCACGGTCGCGCGGGTGTTCCAGCCGTTCTTCACGACCAAGGAGCACGGACGCGGGCTCGGCATGGCCGCGGTGCTCGGGATCGTCCGCGCGCACCTCGGCAACATCGACATCGCCAGCAAGCCCGGTGCCGGCACGACGGTGTCGGTGTCGTTCCCCGTGCCGGCGGCGAAGCCCCCCGCGGCGGAGCGCGAGGAAGTGCCGCAAGTGGGACAGCTCGACCTCGCGCGGTGACCACGAATCGCGTGGCGGGGTCTCAGGGCCGCGGGTGGGACTCGAGGAACGACCACACCTGCTGGCCGATGTCCGGCGTGAGGTTCAGGGGTACGTGCTTGCTGCCGGTCATCGTCAGGAGCTCGGTGGCGACGCCGCCGCGGCACGACGGATAACGCCTGATCTTCGTCTCCGCGCCGGGCACGTCGAGATCGAGATCGAGCGGCGCCGCGCTCTCGTCGGGCGTGGCCGCGCACCCGTTCATCTTCGCCCACGCCTCGACGGCTGCGGGGGCCGAGACGAAGTCGAGCGTGGGGCCGAGCAGTCCGATCGACCCGCCGTCGTAGGAGACCGTCTCGTCGGCGGTGCCGTGCAGGTGGCGGATCGAGATCGGAGTCGTTGGTGCGCACCGGGTCGCCGCGGCGAAGTACGCGGGGGCGAGCATCACCGCGGCGGCGAACGGGTGCGTCGGCTCGCACGCGAGCCGGTAGGCCATGGCGCCGCCGTTGGAGTGCCCGACCAGGTACACCCGCTTGCGATCGACGCTCCACACCGACGCGATCTCCTCGACGAGCGCGGTGAGGTACTTCACGTCGTCGACCTTCTTGCCGCCGGAGTCGCAGCAGCCGTCGACGGCGGCCCAGAACCGGGTGCCCTTGTCGTTGGGGCTACCGTCCGGCGCCGCGAGGAGGAACTGCTTGCTGTCGACGAGCTTGTCGAGCCGGAAGTACACCGCCTGCAGGAGCCCGCTCGCGCCGTAGCCGTGCAGCACCATCACGAGCGGCATCGGTTTCTTCGGATCGGCACCGTCGGGCGCGCGAAAGAACGCGACCGGTCGCTCCCCGCCGAACACGTGGTCCTCGGGGCTCGGTCCGCTGTCCGGCGTCGACGGCGCCGGTTCGGCGGGCGAGCACGCCGCGAGGAGGAGGGCCACGAGGGCTCGCATAAACGCTGAGCGTAGGGGACCCCGGCGGGCCCGGCCCCCACCTCGGAGCTTGACGGGGCGCAGAAGACAAAATAGGGGACTACATCTCTCCACAATGAAGCAGGGGGTCTCCATGTCCGGTTTGCGCGCGTTTTTTGCTGTTCTCGTCGCCGTCTCCTCCGTCGCTTGCGCGGCAACAACCGCCGAGGACGAGGGCTCGGCCACGACGAGCGAGGGCGCGCAGAAGATCGACTGCTCCTACGTGAAGTGCGCAGTGCCGCAGTGCGCGGACGGCCAGCACCTCTCGCAGAGCCAGGGCACCTGCTGTCCCACGTGCGTCGGCCGCCCGAGCAAGTGCGCGACCGTGCTCTGCGCCGCCGTCGCGTGCCCCGAGGGCGAGCAGCGGGTCTACAGCAACGGCGACTGCTGCGGTCGCTGCGCGAAGACGCCGGCGGTCAAGGAGTGCAGCACCGATCTCGACTGCCCGCAGATCTACTGCATCCAGTGTCCGTGTCCCGTCGCCACCTGCCGCGGCGGCAGCTGCATCAGCTCGACGCCTGACGCGTCGACCTGCGGCGCACTCTGAGCCTCGCTTACGGCGTGGCCCCCTCGGCGCGATAGCCGAGGTATCGACCGAACGCGCGCGCGCCCTGGTTCCATTGCTTGGGGCGCGCGACGTAGATCGCGTCGACGCCGCTCGCGGCGATGGTGTCGCCGAAGTCGAGCCAGTGCTTGTCCTTCGTGAGGTGATACGCGGCGCCGAACACGTGGCCGATGAGCAGGTTGAGATCGGCGTAGCTCGAGTCGTCGTACGGATCGGAGGCGCAGTTCCACAGGTAGCGGAACGCCTTTTTGTCGGTGGTGATCGCCTTGGTCTCGTACCAGGTCGCCACCTTCTTCACGACGTCGGCCACGCGCGCGTCGCCCGTGAGCGCGTGGTAGTCCATCAGGCCGTCGACGAGCAGTGACGTCATGAACGGCGAGCCGCCGGCCGGGCCGTTCGAGCACTCGCTCGGGTCGGGCCGCACGATGTCGTGCTCGAACGCGCCGCTCGTGCCCTTCGCCTGCCAGGCGATGGTGCGCGCGGCCACGCTGTCGAGCGCGTCGCGCACCTCTTTGCGCGCATCGAGCGCGTAGTACGCGGCGAGGCCCATCAGCGGCCAGGCCATGTTGCGCTCGGTGACCTCGAGCGTGACCTCCTTGCCGCTGGTGAGCGCGGGGAGGTTGCGGCGATAGGCCTCGCCGAGGCCGAGCACGGCCTCTTTGGCCGCGGGGTCGCCGGTGAGCAGGTAGTCGTCGAGCATGCCCTGACCGAGCATGCGACGGAGGACGCCCCAGTCGATGATCGTGGCCGGCGTCCACCCGGCCGCCTGACAGACCTGCACCGCCATCGCGCGCCCCTCGTACCAGCGGAGCTCGTTGGCGCGGTACCACACGGCCTCTTCGCGCGCGCGCCGGTAGTGCCGCGCGTCGCCGACGCGGGCGTAGAGCTGGTACATGCCGTGGGGCGAGTCGTAGTAGGTGCGGTGGTTCGTGGTGCTGCCGCAGTTCGAGCCGAAGGTGCTCCAGGCGATCTTGAACAGCTCTTGTTCGAGCTCGGTGTCGTACGCGGCGAACTTCTTGTTGGCGGCGACCGGGAGCAACACGCCGCTGACGCGCGAGGCGGAGAGCCACTCGGCGGGGAGCGTCGCGGCGATCGGTCCGTCGGGGTTGGGCGCGAGAGTGCCCGCGTCGGCGGTGCGCGGCGCGCCGTAGCGGAGCTCGCGGGTGGCCTTGGCCGACGCCGCGAGGGTGGCGCGGAACGCTACGAGCACGCTCCGCACCGAGCCGTCGCGGGGCCACTTGGCGAGCGCTGTCGCCGCGATCGGGATCTCTTTGCCGGCGTCGTCGAACAGCGCGACGTTCTTCGCGTCGGCGAGCGCGCCGGGTGGGAACGGCACCCCGAGCGAGACGACGACGTCCGCGCCCGCGCCCTTGTCGGCCTCGAGCGAGACGGCGAGCTTGCCGCTGGTGGGCGGCGGCGCCGCGTCCTCGCCGGGGAGAGGGCCCGAGGAGTCCACGGGCTCTCCGTCAGCGACCGCGGCGTCCGACGGATCCGCCGCCGGGTTCGCCGATCCACCACAGCCGGCAAGGACGAGGGTGAGCAGGAGCGCGCGCATCGCGGAGGAGTCTCGCACACCCTACAATCGCGAGCTTGCTCGTTCTCTGGGTCGTGTCCGCCGTCGCCGTGCTGTCGATGCTGATCGCGGAGTCGCGCGGGAGCCGCATCGCGTGGATCGCAAAACCCACCGCGTCGACGGCCTTCATCGTCGCTGCATTGATCTACGGCATGCCGAGCGCCCCCTATGGTCGATGGGTGGTGGGCGCGCTCTGCCTCTCGTGGCTCGGCGACGTGCTGCTCATCCCGCGCGACGACAAAATCTTCCGCCTCGGCATCCTCTCGTTCCTCGCCGCCCACGTCGCGTACGGGATCGCCTTCGTGGTGCGCGGCGTCGACGTGCAGCGCGCGGTCATCGCGCTCGCGGCCGTCGCGGTGCCGGGCTTCTTCCTCGGGCGCTACTTCGTCGGCCATGCGCCGGCGAAGCTCAAGCCCGCGGTCATGGCCTACGTCGGGGTGCTCTCGGCGATGCTCGCCCTCTCGTTCGCGACCCGGGGCGACGTGCGGATCCCGATCGCCGCGTTCGCCTTCTACTGCTCTGATCTCTCGGTCGCCCTCAACCGCTTCGTCCGCCCGTCAGCTTTTCATCGCGCGTGGGGCGCGCCCCTGTATTTCGCCGCTCAGCTCGTGTTCGCCGCGACGGTCAGCCTCCCGAGGACCTAAGCTACCGGCGCAGTGCAGCTCCCCGTCCTTCAGGGCCCGCCGGGCTACGAGCAACTCCCGCCGCTTCCACCGGCGCACCCCGACGTGGACGTGCGTCGGCGTCGCGCCCGCGCGGTGCCTCCGTCGGTTCGGTCGACGGCCCGCACGGTGGCCGAGGCGCTCTTCTCTCCCGACGGCTCGCCGCCCGATGCGGCGCGCCTCGAGTTCATCGAGTCCGACTTCGGCGACTTCTACGCGCGCTCGAACGGCACCGCGCGCCTGGTGCTGCGCCTCAGTCTGTTCGCGTTGATGTGGGTCGCGCCGTGGTTCGTGTTTCGGCCGCTCCCGCTCTCGTCGTTGTCGCTCCCGCAGCGCGCGCGTGCGCTCGAGCGCCTCGAGGCGTCGCCGCTCGGACCGGCCGCGCTCGCCGTGAAGGCGATGCTGTGCATCCTCTGGTTCGAGCACCCGACCACGCAGGCGGAGACGAACACCGCTGCGTCGTGCCTGCGGAGTCGCGCATGACCGTGCGGAGCGGGCTCCTCGAGAAGAAGGACCTCGAGCTCGACTGCGACACGGTCGTCATCGGCTCGGGCGCGGGCGGCGCGGTCGTGGCCACCCACCTCGCCGAGGCCGGTGAGCGGGTGCTCGTCCTCGAAGAGGGGCCCTACGTGCCCGCGCTCGATCACGGCGGCATGCGCCAGAGCGAGAGCATCCGCCACCTGTGGCGCGACGCCGCGATGACGCTCGCGGTCGGCGTCGGCGGCGGCCCGAGCATCAACGTCACGACCGGACGCGCCGTCGGCGGCTCGTCGATCCTCACTGGCGGCGTGTGCTTTCGCATCCCCGAGCACGTGCTCCACCAATGGTCGCGCGAGCTCGAGCTCCGCGACCTGTCGCCCAAGGGCATGGCGCCGTTCTTCGAGCAGGTCGAGCGCGACGTCCACGTCGAGGAGGTGCCGGCCGACATGCGCTCGCGCGGCACCGCGCTCTTCGGCGAGGGCGCCGCGAAGTTCGGCGCGGCGCTCAAGCCGATGCGCCGCAACACGCGCGGCTGCGACGGCTGCGGCCGCTGCAACTTCGGCTGTCCGCACGGCTCCAAGATGAGCGTCGACGTGAGCTACCTGCCGCGGGCGGTCGCGGCAGGCGCGGAGATCTGGGCCGACGTGCGGGTCGACCGCGTGAAGATGTCCGGCGCCCGAGCCACCGGCGTCGACGCGACCTTCCGCGACCTCGACGACAACAAGCACCGCCTGCGCGTGCGCGCCGAGCGGGTCGTCGTCGCGGCGAACGCGATGTACACGCCGCTGCTCCTCGAACGGAGCGGCGTGCGCTCGCCGCAGCTCGGCAAGAACCTCACGTTGCACCCGAGCTTCCGGGTCATGGCGCGCTTCGACGAGCCGGTGCGCGGCTGGGAGGGCGCGCTGCAGTCCGCCTACATCGATCACTACGAGGAGAGCGAGGGCATGCTCTTCAACTCGCTCGCGATCCCCAACGGGGTGATGGCGGCGACGCTGCCCGGCTTCGGTCCCAAGTACTGGTCGCGCGCGAAGGACGTCGCGCACCTCGCGATCTTCGGCGGCATGCTCCACGACGACGCCGGCGGCGAGGTCCACCGCGCGCCGTTCACCGGCGAGCCGGTGATGTCCTATCGGATGTCGGAGCGCGACTTCGGCCGCATCCCGCGCCTGCTCCGGCGCATGGCCGACTTCTGGTTCGCCGCGGGCGCACGCGAGATCATCCTCCCGGTGTTCGGCACCGAGCCGCTCGACGCCGACGGCGTGGCGCGCTTCCCCTTCGAGCAGGTGAAGGGCCACCAGCTCGAGTGCTCGTCGCAGCACCCGCTCGGGAGCTGCCAGATGGGCGTCGCGCGCGGCACGTCGGTGGTCGACACCAACGGCAAGGTCTGGGACACCGACAACCTCTACGTCGCGTGCGGCTCGATCATGCCCACCAGCCTGGGGGTGAACCCGCAGCTGGCGATCATGAGCATGGCGACGCGCATCGCGCAGCGGATGAAGGCGTAGCTCACCTGCGGCGGCGTCGCCCGACGACGGCGTCGTACGCGCGCTTGAGCGCGATGAAGGCGTCGGCGCTGCCGCCTCGATCGGGGTGATGCTCGAGCGCCTGCTTGCGGAACGCCGCTTTGACGTCCTCGATCGGCGCGTGCGGCGCCACGCCGAGCACCGTGTGCGGGTCGACCGGGGGCGGCGGACGCGCCGTCTCGACTGCGCGCGGCTCGCGCGTGACGAACGGAGGCAGGCCGGCGCGCTGCCGCTTGAACGCCGCGGCCCAGTGCGCGTCGATCAGCTGCAAGGACATCCCGGCCGCGCGCTCGGCGAGCGCTCGCGCCTCGTCCTCGGTCCGCGCGCCGCCCCAGCGATCGGGCGCGCGGAACGGATGCGCGGTCGGCTCCCCGGTCCACCACGCGCACCACAGGAACCGCCGCCGTTTGGTGCGCGCGATCGAGTACACGCCGCGTGCGAGGGCCATGGGATTACAGCTTGGCGGGGTTCTTCGCGGGCGTGGTGCGGAGGATCGCGACGCCGGTCATGCGCTCCTTCTTGAAACGCGCCGCGACGACGTAGTCGTTCTTGCTCCGCATGATCACCTGGAAGGGGACCAGCGTGGACGCGTCGGCGACGGGCGGCGGCGGCAGCGGGATCTCCTCGGTCGACCCGTCTGCGGTGCGGCGCACGAGGTTGCTGCTGACGATCGCGTACTCGGCGGGAGGCGCGGCGGCGAAGTCCGGAGTTCCGTCGCGCTTCTCTGCGGCCTTGCCGGGCGCGAGGCGCAGCCACGCCGGCGTATCGCCGTCGCAGCGGGTGCCGGTGAGCACGAGCGAGCCGTCCTTGGCGACGCCGAGCGAGGGATAACGCAGCCACTGCGGACACGCGCCGGCCGCGGGCAGCGCGGGCATCGGCGCAGCGCCGGCTTTGGTCACGACCTCGACCGTCGACTTGTCGTTGCCGGCGAGCGAGTTGGCGAGCACCGCCACCTTCCCCGGCTTCCAATGGAGGTGCTCGAGGGAGCCGGTCACCGACTCGATCTTCCACTTCTTGGCGAGCGTCCATTGGCTGCCAGCGCGGCGATAGAGCGCCTCGGTGCCGATGTTGAGGCCGCTCTTCATAACGAGCCACGCGTCGTCCGGGTAGCGCCCGAGCATCGCGTGGATCGAGCCGTGGAGCGCGCCGCTCTCGTCGCGCAGGAGTCCGCCCTCGAGGGCGTCGTCATGGATGAGGTCATCGCCCTCGAGGCGCACGACCCGCCCCGTGCCGCACACGAAGAGGGCGCCCTCGATCGCGCAGAGCGTGGTGGGGTTGGGGGTCTTGTCGGAGAGGTGCTCGGTCCAGCCGAGGACGAACAGCGGCGAGCGCGGCGGCGCGGGCGGCGGCGGATCCGGCCGTTTGGCCTTCTTCACCACGACCGGAGCGGGTGGCGGCGGAGGCGGCGCGCTGCACCCGAGCAACAAGCTGAAACAAAGGGCACGAAGCATGTCGCTGCTTCTATAGCCCGTCCGGCTGTTGCTTGCCGCTCTCTCGCAGGAGTAGATCCCTTCGTGAACCGCGATTCAGAGGTCGACGTGTTGGTGGTCGGCGCCGGCAGCGCCGGTGCGGCGACGGCGCTCCTGTTCGCCACGCGGGGCGTGCGCGTCGCGCTCGTCGACAAGCGCGCGCGCGGCGAGACCGGCGCGCGCTGGGTCAACGCAGTCCCCGCATGGTGCTTCGACGAGGCGACCATCGCGCGGCCCACGGGCGACGAAGCACCCCTCGGCGTCGAGCCACACAACGTCCACCTCGTCGGGCCCACGCGCCGCACGAAGATCGAGCTCCGCGAGGTGCCGATGATCCACGTCGACATGAGGCGGCTCGTCGCGCGCCTGGTCGACGAGGCCGAGCGCGCCGGCGTGGCGGTGTCGCACGGCGGTGTCGACGCCGTAGAGGTCGTCGGCGACCGCGCGCGCAGCGTGTCGTTCGTCGACGGGCGCGAGCGCTTCACCCTCCGCGCGCGTTTGATCGTCGACGCGACGGGCATCCGCGGCGCCATCCGCGGCCGCGTCCCCGGCCTCGCGGCCGAGTGCTCCGAGGTCCGCGGGGTCGAGCGGTGCGCCGCCGCGCAGTTCCAGCACGAGGTGACCGATCCCGAGCGGCTGCGCGCCGTGCTCGCGCGGCACGGCGTGCGTCCGGGCGACGGCCTCGGCTTCTCCGGGATCGCCGGCGGCTACTCCACTCTCACGCTCTTCACGCACAAGGACCTGCGCGAGGTCGGTGTGCTCACGGGGTCGATCCCTGCGCTCGGCGTCCCCAACGGGCTCGAGCTCTACGAGCGCTTCATCGCGAGCGTGCCGTGGCTCGGGCGCCCGCTGTTCGGCGGCGCCGGCGCGATCCCGCTTCGCCGCCCGTACACCACGCTCGGCGCACACGGCGTGGCGTTGGTGGGAGACGCGGCGTGCCAGGTCTACGCGTCGCATGGGAGCGGCGTCGGCATGGGTCTGCTCGCCGCGCGCGCGCTCGTCGACGCCGCGGCTCACGAGCACGACCTCGGCGGCGACACCGGGCTCCGGCGCTACGCGGCGGCGTATCGGCGCGCGCACGGCGGTCTGCTCGCCGCGTCCGAGGCGTTCCGCCGCTTCCTCCAGGGCGTCGGGCCCGCCGAGCTCGACTCGCTCCTCGAAGCGGGCCTCGTCGACCCCACGATGGCGCGCGCCGCGCTCTCGCAGCGACCCACCAGGCCCGACGCGCAGTTCGCCATGCGCGCGCCGTTCCGCGCGATGCGGGCGCGGAGCGCGGCGGCGAAGTTTCTCCCGCTCGCCCTCCGCACGGTCGTGCTCGAGAGCCTCGGTCCGCTCACCGCCGAGCGCGCGATCGATCGGTGGGCCGGTCAGCTCATCGGCCGCGCGGCCGAGCGCGCGCACGCGCACGAGTGGTCGCTGCCCGACCTCGCGTAGTCACGCCTCCGCGAGGGTGCGTCGCTCTTTCGCGATCCGGCGCACGGCCTCGTCGAGCTCCGGGTGCTGCTTCATCAGCGCGCTGAGGTCCGTCGCCTCGAGCTCGAGCAGCCGACACTCGTCGAGCGCGCGCACCGTCGCCGTGCGGGTCACCCGTTCGAGGAGCGCGAGCTCGCCGAAGAACTCGCCGGCGCGGAGTTGCACGGGCTCGCGCTCGCTGCCGAGGTCGACCTCGACGGTCCCCGACGCAATCACGAACATCGAGTCGCCCTCGTCGCCCCGCCGCATGATGACCTCGCCGGCGCGCGCGAAGCGTGGGCGCACGATGCGCACCAGATCGGCGATCCGCGGCGCCTTCAGACGCTGGAAGAACGGCACCTCCGCCAGCAGCGACCAGGTCACGGTGAAGTCGCGTCGCTTGGACTCCTCGAGGAACGCGCTCGCGACGATGCCGGTCGGGAGCGCGATCACGCCGATGCCGATGAGCGTGATCACCGACCCCATCACCCGCCCGAGCGGGGTGCTCGGCATCGTGTCGCCGTAGCCAACGGTCGTCAGCGCGGCCATTGCCCACCACATCGCGGCGGGGATGCTCCCGAACGCGACCGGCTGCGCCGCGCGCTCCGCATAGTAGGTCGCGGTCGACGAGAGCAGCAGCACCACGCTGAAGATCACCACCGCGCCGCCGAGGCTCTTGCGCTCGTTGTACATGACGCGCCCGAGCGACGCGGTCGCCGGCGAGTAACGCAAGAGCTTCAACACGCGGAGCAGGCGCAGAATCCGCAGCGAGCCGAGGTTGACCCCGAAGGCGAGCAGGAGGAACAGCGGCGCGATCGCGAGGAGGTCGACGATCGCCATCGGCGTGAGCGCGAACCGCACGCGGCCCCACACCGGGTGGTGGAAGCGCGCGTCGGGAGACGACGTGCACGCATAGAGACGCGCGACGTACTCGACGAGGAAGATCGCGACCGAGCCCCACTCGAGCCACTCGAAGAACAGCGCGTGTGCGTGGGCGAAGCGCTCGACCGTCTCGAGCACCACCGCGAGCACGTTTGCAAGGATGAGCAGGAACAGCCCGCCCTGAACGACCGCCGTCCACCCGCGCAGCCGGTGCCCGTCGAGCAGTCGGTAGAGGTTCGGGCCGAGGCGCTGTCCCGTCACCATGTGCCTGCTCTGCGCGAGGATGGCACCGGGTGAGCAAGCGGGACAATTTCCGGGTCATCGACGACCGCGGGGGGCGTGGCTAGATAAGCGCGATGCGAGCCCTCGCCGTCTTCGCGTCCGTGATGTTCCTCGCCCTTCCCGCGTGCGAGCGAGGCGGCGCTCCGGGGCAGGCAGCAGCGGCCGCGCCCGCGCGCGCGCCGCGCACC
>JALHOE010000044.1 GCA_022843175.1 Deltaproteobacteria bacterium | reverse complement strand
GCAGGCGCAGGCGCGAGCGCAGGCGCGAGCGCAGGCGCAGGCGCAGGCGCAGGCGCAGGCGCAGGCGCAGGCGCAGGCGCAGGCGCAGGGCTACCCGGGAAATCGCTTCTGAATCGCGTCGACCACCTGCCCGAAGTCCGGCGGCAGATTAACCGTGTCGTTGGCGCGGCGGGAGTCGACGCCGGTGAGCGCGCGCTCGTGGTAGCCGACCTTGAACTCGGTGAACTTGAGCCCGCTCGCGGTGCTCACCACCACGACCCGGTCGGTGGCCTTGATGGTGTCATTCGCGCGCAGCTTGAAGAGCGCGGCGAGGGCGACGCCGGTGTGCGGATCGCAGTACATGCCGGTGAGGTCGGCGCGCGCGGCCGCGTCGGCGAGCTCGTCCTCGGTGGCGTCGATCGCGACGCCGTTCATCGCCTGGAGCGCGCGCATCGCGCGGGGCGCCGAGACCGGCGCGCCGATCTGGATCGCCGTCGCGAGCGTCGGCTCCGCCTTCATCGGCGTCACCGTCGTCGCGCCCTCGCGGACCGCGCGGACCATCGGGTTGGCGCGCTCGGCCTGCGCGACCACGAGCCGCGGGAGCTTGTGGGTGATGCCGAGCTCCTTGAGCATCGAGAAGCCCTTGTAGAGCGCGCTCGCGTTGCCGAGGTTGCCGCTCGGGAGGATGACCCAGTCGGGCACCTGCCAGTCGAACTGCTGCACGATCTCGATCGCCACTGTCTTCTGCCCCTCGAGGCGGAGCGCGTTCATCGAGTTGGCGAGGTAGACGATGCCCTCGGAGGCGAGCTGCTGGACGACCTTCATGCAGCCGTCGAAGTCGGTGTCGAGGGCGAGCACCAGGGCGCCGTTGGCGATCGGCTGAACGAGCTGCGCGGTCGACACCTTGCCGCGCGGGAGGAGCACGATCACCGGGATGCCCGCCGTGGCGCCGTACGCGGCGAGCGACGCGCTGGTGTCGCCCGTCGAGGCGCACGCGATCGCGCGGACCTTCAGCCCGTGATCGCGCATCGCCCAGCGTACGGTCGAGACCAGGACCGTCATGCCGAGGTCCTTGAACGAACCGGTGTGCGAGTTGCCGCAGAGCTTCACCCAGAGCTCGGGCATCCCGAGCTCCCTACCGAGCCGCTCCGCCCAGAACAGGTTGGTGCCGCCCTCGTCGAGCGAGACGATCGCGTCGTCGGGGATCTGGGGCGAGACCCACTCCTTCTTGCCCCACACGCCCGAGCCGAACGGCCAGATCGTGCGCTTGTAGCGGGCGTCGAAGATCGCCTTCCAGCTGTCGGGCCGGGTGCTGTGGAGCGCGTCGAGGTCGTGGACGACGTCGAGGAGCCCGTCGCAGGTGGGGCAACGGTAGATCGCTTGCGTCAGCGGCCACGCGCCGGCGCACCCCGAGAGACACTGAAAGCGTGCGGGAGCCATGGCGGCGCTCTACCGCGGCGCGGTCCGCGCTTCAGCCCTCTTCCTCTTCTTCTTCGTCCCACTTGCGGAACGCGACGGTGGCGAGCTCGGGGCCGCAGGTGGCGCAGAGCGGCGGCTCCTCGTAGCGGGTCTCCTCGCCACGAGTCCAGATGTAGAGGCCGCTGCCACCCGCCTCGTCGCCCTCGGCGATGACGGCGTCGCACAGGTCGCACCGACGCTCGTTCACGTCCGTGAAGAGCGCGTGGTGGGTCGTGACCACCGAGAGGCGCGAGCGCGGCGGGACACGGTCGAGTCGACCGCGTCGTAGGCCGGGTAGCGCTTTTCGTTCCATGGTCGCGCATCGTTCTAGCACGTCGGCGTGCGCGTCCAACCGGACAGTCCATGGCCGACGTCGCTCGGCATGCGCTCGGTCTCTACTTTGCAGGGACTCTTATTCCTTGACCGAATCGCTCGGATCACGAATCTGGATAGTTGGCAGCGTGACCCGGGGGGGTTCCAGGGAATGGGTGAAAGTTCGGAGGTACGCGTTCTCGTTGTCGATGACGATGCAGCTTCGCTCGAGTCCACACGCACGATGCTGGGGCTTTCCGGCTTCGACGTGCGCAGCGCCAACAACGGGGCGCTCGGGCTCGAGGAGGTGCTGACGTTCTGCCCGGACGTCGTCATCTTCGATTTCTGGATGCCCGTCGCAGACGGCCGCGAGCTGCTCCAGGGCATTCGCGAGGTCGGGCGCCGGCTCGGGCTCGTCGCGATGTCGGGCACGCCCGAGGTCGAGGACTGGTGCGGCCGGGTCGGCGTGCACCAGTTCCTGCGCAAACCGTTCGAGCGGGGCGATCTCATCGAGGCGGTGCAGCGCGCGTTCGACGAGGCGCGCACGGCCTCGGGCCGATTGCGACCGGTGTCTTCGGTGCCCGATTCCCGGGCGATGCGCGTGCAGCGCGCGGTGATGATGGTCGGCCACCGCGACCTGGTCACCCCGATCCGCAACGGTCTGCGCGAGCACGAGCGGCCCATGCAGGTCGCCTGCGTCGAGCGGGTCGAGGACGCGATGCGCGCGCTCTCGTCGTTCCGGCTCGACGCCGTCGTGGTCTGCGGCGCCTCCGACGACCCACTCCTGCCGGACTTCGTCGCCGAGGCCAACGTCCGCGGGCTCCCGATCATCCTCGATCGCGAGGCTCGCGGCCTCGCGGGAACCCAGCTCCACGTCGCGCCGCGGAGGGACGCGGCAGACGTCATCGCGCTCATCCACAGCGTGGTCGCGGCGCCGCCCGCGCAGTGAACTTGGCCGCGGCCGGCGGTGCGCGGTACCGCAGGAGCAAGGCCATGATCGACATCCACGACGCCGCCAGCGTTCGCAACCTCGAGCGCATTCAGGAAGACGGTCCGCGCGAGGGCGGCGGCCGCGGCGCGACGCTCGCGCTCGTGGTGATGGGCGGCGCCTGCGTCCTCTTCGCGACGATGGCGTTCGGCGCGCGACGTTCGTCGACGCCCGCGCAGAAGAAGGTCGACCCGCTCGCCGAGCTCGCGAGCAAGAGCACCGCGTCGCCGACGATCCTCCCGGGAGAGGTGACCTTCCCGGGCATCCTCTCCGACAAGCCGAACCCGGCCACCGCGCTCGCCGCCGCGACCGCCACTGGCGCGATGACGGTGCCCGCGCCGCCGCCGGCGACCGACAAGCTCTCGGTGGTGCCGCTGCCGGCGCGCCACGCGCTCACCGGCAACGCGTACATCGCGCCGTCGCCCTCCGCCGAGAAACCGAAGGACAAGCTCTCCGCGCTCGCCGCGGGTGCCACCGACCCGATGTCGGCGGGCGGCACGCTCGTCGCGTCCGGCGCCGAGGGCGGCTGGCAGGTCCAGGTCTCGAGCTTCCGCACCCAGGCCGAGGCCGACGCGTTCGCGACGCAGCTCCGCGCGCGCGGCCACAAGGCCCACGTGCAGCGCGCCGAGATCCCCACCCGCGGCACCTGGTTCCGCGTGAAGATCGGGCCGTTCGGCACCCAGCACGAGGCGATCAAGTACCGCTCGTCGTTCGAGGCCAAGGAGAAGATGCCGGGCTTCGTGGTGAAGAGCGGCGTCGACCCGCACTGAGCTACACTCTGCCGACCGTGCGCATCGCCGTCGCGTTGTTGATCGTCGGGTGTCAGGGTGAGTCCGTCGCGGAGGCCGTCGATTCGGGCAAGGCAAGCGCGGAGGCGAGCGCGGACGCCGGCGACACCGGCGCGTGCGACGATGTCGTCGGAAACCTCGTGCCCAACGGGTCGTTCGAGGCGGAGAGCGACTGGCGCACGCCCGTCACTCTCGTCGATGGCGGCGCCGATCACTGCGCGAGGTGGGCGCGCTTCGACGCCGCGCGCGAGTGGGACGCGACGTCGGTGCGCATCCCGCTGACCGGCGTCGCGGGCGCCGTCTACGAATTCGGCGCCTCGGTGCAGCGCCTCGACGACAACGCGGCCGAGGGCGACGTGTTCCTCATCGCGCCGAGCGGCGGGCCGGAGAAGCACGTCTTCCGTGCGCTGCCGTCCAAGGGCGCGTGGGTCCGCTTCGAGGGCTCGCTCACGCTCACCGGGCCCGTCGACTCGCTGACGATCGGCGTGGGCGCGAACGCGATGGCGCGGCGCTCGCTGGGGATCGACCGGGTGTGGCTGCGGAAGAAGTGACTACTCGGTCTCCTCGACCGCCACGCGGTCCATCCGCTCCGGCGCGCTGATCCCGAGGAGCTCGAGGCCCGCGGCGTAGACGTCGCGAATGGCGCGCACCCACGCGAGGCGCGCGGCGACCTTGGCAACGGTGGCCGGATCGCTCCGCCACGAGCCGTCCGCGCGCGCCGACGAGCGCGGGAGGATGGTGTCGTTCTCCTTGCTCAGCCGCGTGTAGTAGCTCTGGAAGCTCTGGGTGAGCGTGGTGAGGTAGGTGACGATCTTGTGCGCCTCGCGACCGCGCGCGGCCTCGGCGATCGTGTCCGGCCACTCGGCGAGGAGCTGCACGATCGCGAGCTCGTCTCCGTGGGTGAGCGGCGCGAGCGCGTCGACGTCGACGGGGAGCTCGCCCTCGAGCAGGCCGCACTCCTCCGCCCCCTTCTTCAGGATCGAGCACAGCCGAGCGTGGCCGTACTGGAGGTAATACACCGGGTTATCGAGGGATTGTTTCTTCGCGATCTCAACGTCGATGTCGATGTGCGCGTCGGTGCGGCGCGCCGCGAAGTAGTAGCGAATCGCGTCGCGACCGGAGCCGGGGCGGCCCGTCGCTTCGTCGATCTCCTCGAGGATCTCGTCGATGGTGATGAAGTTCCCGAGCCGCTTTCCCATGCGGTACGGCTCGCCGTTCTTCAGGATCGAGACCATCTGCACGAGGATGACCTCGAAGCGCTCCTTGGGCAGACCGAGCGCGGAGAGCGCGTTGCTCAGGCGCGGGATGTAGCCGTGATGGTCGGCGCCCCACACGTCGATCAGACGGTCGAAGCCACGATCGAGCTTGTCCTTGTGGTAGGCGACATCGCTCGCGAAATAGGTGTGGCCACCGTCGGACTTGAAGACGACGCGATCCTTGTCGTCGCCGAGCTTGGTCGAGAGGAAGAACGTGGCGCCCTCCCGGTCCTCGAGCCAGCCCTCTTTGCGCAGGGTGTCGAGCGCGCGCTCGACGCGGCCGTCCATGTGCACCGCGGCCTCGGACGACCACACGTCGTGGAAGATGCCGAGCGTGCGGAGCGTGCGCTGGATGCCGGTGCCCGGGGTGTAGCCGGAGAGCATCACCGCCACGAGCCGGCGGGACAGCTCGGCGATCGCGCGTGTTTCGATAAGCTCTTGATAGTGGTCGTTCGCCCAGGCGCCGAGCTCGTCGACGTAGGCGTTGGCGCCGTAGCCGCCCTCGGGATCCGCCTCGCCCCGCGCCTTGGCGATGACGCTCTCGGCGAGGAGACGGACCTGGTTGCCGGCGTCGTTGACGTAGTACTCGCGGATGACGCGGTGGCCCGCCGCGTCGAGCAGGCGACCGACGATGTCGCCCACGACGGCGCTCCGGCCGTGCCCGACGTGCAGGGGGCCGGTGGGGTTGGCGCTGACGAACTCGAGGTTGATCCGCTCGCCGGTCGCGGCGCGCGCGCGGCCGAAGGTGCGGCCCTCGGCGAGGACCTCGGCGAGGGCGCTGTGGAAGGCGCGGGGCGAGAGCTTCACGTTGAGGAACCCGGGACCGGCCACGTCGATGCGGGCGAAGTGGGGGTCGCCCTCGAGCGCGCCGCGGAGCGCGGCGGCGATCTCCTGCGGCTTCTGGCCAAAGACCTTGGCCGAAGCGAGCGCGACGTTGGTGGCGAAGTCGCCGTGCTCGGGCTTCTTCGGACGCTCCATCGTGGGCGTGGGCAGCGCGGCGGTGATGCCCCGAGCGCGGGCGACCTCGCGAAGGGCCCTCGCGAGCCGGCTCTCGACTTCCCGTTTCATGCCGTCGCCTTAGCCCGCGCGGTCGCGGGGAACAAAGCGGGCCTTGCGGCCGCTCTGCGCACAGGGCTAGAACCCGCTTCGGACCCGACCACGTGAGCGAGAAAGAAACGTCCGAAAAAGACGTCGCGGACGCCGAAGAGGCTGGTCCGGGCGAAAAGGCGTTGGCGCGAGGAGACGAACGCGGGCCGACGCCGCCCGAGCAGTCGCCGGTCGCGCGGCTCCTCTTCGCCGGGGTGTGGTACCTCGCGGTCCCGCTGCTCATCGCGCAGTCGCGCGTCTTCGTGCTCGCGGCGTTCCCCGACACGCCGTTTATCGAAATGCTTCGGGGGCAGCCGATCCCGGTGTCGATCGTGCTGTACACGATCGCGGCGATCGCCCTCTACAGCCAGCGCTTCGCGTTGCCGGGCGCGCAGGCGGCCGGCATCGGCGGTCGCCCGGGGCTCCCCGCGTCCATGCGCAAGCGGTTCGACCGCGCCCGTGCTCTGCGCGAGGAGGTCCGCGCCATCCGCCGCGCGCACGCCAAGGAGATCGAGCGCACCCTCCGCGAGGAGCACCGTCGCGAGCTCGACGAGGCGCTCGACGAGCTCGCCAAGTCGATGGACGCCACCACCTTCGACGAGCAGCGCTTCACCGCCGCCCACGACAAGGCCGAGGACACGGTCGACGAGCGGCTCGGCCGCTGGCGCAAGAGCGAGGCCCGCGAGTACGCCGAGTCGATCCTGGTCGCGGTCATGGTCGCGCTCGCGATCCGCGCCTTCGTCATCGAGGCGTTCAAGATCCCGTCGGGCTCGATGATCCCCACCCTGCTGGTCGGCGACCACATCTTCGTCAACAAGCTCGCCTACGGCCCGCTCGTGCCGTTCAGCAAGACGCGCCTGTGGAACTCCATGCCGCCCAAGCGCGGCGACGTGATCGTCTTCGCGTTCCCCGAGAACCCGGAAGAGGACTTCATCAAGCGGGTGATCGCGCTCCCCGGCGACAAGCTCGAGGTGCGCGACGCGCGGGTGTGGCTCAACGACAAGCCGATCCCCCGCTGCTTCGTCGGCCGCACCAGCTACGCCGATGTGCCGGAGACCGGCCCGCTCGTCCCCGGCGCCAACGTGGCGCAAGAGGGCGATCTCTACGTCGAGTACCTCGACAAGCAGGCCTATCTCACGTTCTACACGCTCACCCCGGCGCGCACGAACGCCGGCCCGTGGTTCCCCAAGCCCGGCGAGGTCTACGTCCTCGGCGACAACCGCAACAACTCCCGCGACTCGCGCGAGTGGTGGGGCCAGAAGGGCGGCGGCGTCCCCTTCGAGAACATCCGCGGTCGCGCGCTGTGGATCTGGCTCTCGTACACCGGCGGCGAGGGCAGCAAGTCCGACCGCATCGGCTCGAGCGTCATGGGCCGCCCGCGGCTGCCGGTGAGCATGAAGCTGCTCCAGCCCCAGCTCGACAAGTGCCTCTCCCCGAACCCGCCGCTCGACACGAGTGGCGCGACGACGCCCTGAGCTACTCCACCCCCGTGACGAACTGCATCGCTCGATAGGGCCAGTTCGTCGACGTGTTCCACTGCGACACGATGAGGTGGAGGTTGTGCAGCGTGGAGTCGGGGTGGATGTACCCGCCGTAGAGCTGCGCGACGACCGTGTCACTCTCGGCGCCCCAGGCGCCGCCCTTGATCGGCTTGTACGCCTTCGCCGTGAAGAGGTTCGAGGTCGGGCTGTCGAAGACCTTGATCGTGATGTCGTAGTCGGCGGCGTTGAACCAGGAGAGGAGCCACTTGGTCTCGACGCGGCGCAGACACAGCTCCCCGAACTTCCCGTCGAGGACGAGCGTCGGCGGGTTGCCCCACGCCCACTTCGAGTCCTTGTAGCCCCACGGCTCGTAGGCGGTGCGGTCGAGCAGCTTCGCCTCGGGGACACGGTGGAGGAGGATCGGATCGGCGCGCTTGAAGCTCGTCGACAGCACGTAGACGTAGCCGTCGCCGCCGCGCTCCCACGTCCACATCTGGCGCAGGTTGCCGTTCTCGGCGCCCTCCCAGCGGGCCGCGCTGTCGGTCCACGTCTCGCCGTTGTCGTCGGAGTACGCGATCTTCGTCCACAGCACGTTGCCGAGGCCCTTGTTGACCATGTAGTGCAGGTACATCCGACCGCCGATCGTGATCGCGTCGGTCGGCAGCCACGTCGTGTAGGCCGCGGTGTCGTGGCGATAGTCGAGGAGCTGCTTCGCGTACGCCCCGCCCGCGGCGCTGGTGAAGGTGATCGGAGCGAGGCCGGGCGACGAGCGAAGGAGCACCGGCGAGCGCCATCCGGGGCCGCCGACGCCGTCGTTCTCGAACGTGTCGCCGAAGATGTACGCGATCTGACCGTTGGGCTGGCGCACCGGGATCCCGAGATCGGTGCCGCCGACGCCGAACTTCTTCGAGCTCGTCGCCGAGCCGGTGAGGTCCTTGATCTTACGCGTCGCCGCGGGCTTGCTCGGCGGGGCGGTATCGGCGACCGCGGTGTCCTCGACGATCGGCGTCGTGTCCGGCGCAGCGTCGCCGGCGCTCGTCTCGGTCGTCGTGGTCGTCGTGTCCTCGAGCGCGTCGGTCGCGTCGGTCGCGTCGGCGGGAGGCGCGGCGAGCTCTCCGCCGACGGTGCAGCCGAGAGCTCCGACGAACAAGAGGGCGCGCATGCCGTGAGCATCGCATGCGCCCGGCGCGCGTCACGCCGCGCGCGCTACCCCACCCGGATGCGCCCGCTGCCGCTCGCGATCGAGCCGATGATCGCCGCCGGCAGACCGTACGCGGCGACGTAGCCCTCGGCGATGAGGCGGGGCATCGCGAGCAGGAGGCCGCCGCTCGTCTGCGCGTCGGCGAGGAGCTTCTGCGTCGTGTCGTCGACCGTGAAGTCGACCCGCGGCGCGACGAAGGCGAGGTTCGCGCCGCTGCCGCCGGGGACGAAGCCGCCCTCGATCAACGCGCGGACGTTGGGGAGCAGCGGGACCGCCGCGGCTTCGAGGGTGGCGTCGACGTCGTTGCCGCCGAGCATCTCGAGGAGATGGCCGAGGAGGCCGTAGCCGGTCACGTCGGTGGCGGCGTGGACCTCGAGCGCCCGCGCGAGATCGGCGGCGCGTCGGTTGGATTCGCTCATCGAGGCGACCATGGCCTCGTAGGCCTCGGGGGCGAGCGCGTCGCGCTTGAAGGCCGTGGCGAGGACGCCGGTGCCGATCCCCTTGGTGAGCACGAGCGCGTCGCCGGGGCGCGCGCCGCGCTTCGTCCACACCCTCGCGGGATCGACCGTGCCGATCACGCAGAGGCCGAATTTGGGCTCCGGATCGTCGACGGTGTGGCCGCCGAGGACCATGACGCCCTCGGCCGCGCACGCCTCGCCGCCACCGGCCAGGATCGCGCCGAGGATCTCGAGCGGGAGCGTCTTGGTGGGGAACGCCGCGAGGTTGAGCGCGAACCGCGGCACTCCGCCCATCGCGTAGACGTCGCTGATCGCGTTGACCGCGGCGATGCGCCCGAAGGTGCGCGGATCGTCGACGATGGGGGTGAAGAAGTCGGTCGTGAGGACGAGCGACGGCGTGCCCTCGGGCGCGCCGGGGAGCGGGACCACCGCGGCGTCGTCCGGGATGGAGAGGCCGACCGTGCCGACGGGCAGGGCGGGCAACAGAGCCTGGGTTGCGCGCAGCACCTGCGCGAGATCCGCCGGGCGGATTTTACAGGCTCACCCCGCGCCGTGCGCGAGGTGAGTCAGGCGCACGACATCCGATCCGCTCATGCGCGCGACCCTAGCGCGTCCCGCCCCAAGGAGGAACGCGCAAGCGGCCACGACCAAGAATCCGTGAGAGACCTACTCGGCGTCAGCGGGCTGCGGGATGGTCGGGAGGACCGAGCGGGGCTCGCGCGCGGGCTTCGCCACGGCGGGCTTGTCGCCCTCGACCTTCACGAACGGGGCCGGGTTGCCCAAGCGACCCTCGTCGAGGATGCGCTGGGGCGGGAGGCGGAGCTCGCGGGTGATGCCGACGAACGAGAGCGCCTTGATGATGTAGTAGGCGATGTCGACCTGCCACCAGTAGAAGCCCTGGTTGGCCGTCTGCATGTAGCGGTGGTGGTTGTTGTGCCAGCCCTCGCCGAGCGTGACGAGCGCGAGGATGGGGTTGTTGCGGCTGTCGTCGCTGGTGTTGAACCGGCGGTGACCCCACACGTGCGAGAGCGAGTTGATGGTGAAGGTGCCGTGCATGAGCAGCACCGTCGACACGCAGTACCACCAGCACAGGCCGCGGAGCCCGGCGACGGCGGTGCAGGTGCCGAGGAGCACGAGCACCGGGATCACGTGGTAGCGGTCGAGCCAGCGGAGCTCCGGGTACTTGTAGAGGTCCTTGACCTCGCTCGGATCGTACTCCTCGTGCTCGTTGGCGATGATCCAACCCATGTGCGACCACCAGAAGCCGCGCTGCACGGGCGAGTGGACGTCACGCACGGTGTCGCTCTCGCGGTGGTGGCGGCGATGGACGGCGGCCCACCAGAGCGGGCCCTTCTGCGTGGCGGTGGTGCCGATGAGCGCGAGCAGGAACTGGAACGCCCGCGACGTCTTGTAGCCGCGATGGGAGAAGTACCGGTGATAGCCCCCGGTGATCGCGAACATGCGGATGAAGTACAAGCCGAAGCAGATCGCCAGATCAATTGGGCGAGCGCCCATCCACAGCGCGATGACCGCGCCGAAGTGCATCGCGGCCATGCCGGCGATGTTGAAGTTGCGTTCCCACCGATTGTGCCGCGTGTCTGCGGGCGTCGCGTCCATGGCCCGTACGATGGCGGAGTGAGGTCAGGTGCGCGCCCCGCGATTGTCAGGATTCGATCACAATCGTGCTGCTGCGCGGTCAGGTGGGCGGTTCTGTTCCTATAGAACGTTCGGTTCCCGCTCTACGAGATCGACACCGACTCTCGACGCGGCATCGTGTCCTGCGAGCTGAACGGCGACCCCCACGACACCGAGTGGCCGAAGCGGTAGGTGTGCGGCCCGGGGTGCTTCTCGCCGTGGACCGCGCAGGCGTCGCCGCCGGCGGCGCGCGCGGCGCGACAGTCGTCACAGTCGATCGGTGCCGCGAGCATCGTCGATTCCTCGCGCACGCCCCACAGCGCACGCAGCCACTTCTTCGGGAGAAAGCCCATCAGTGCCTCCAGCGGTTGTTTGCCGAGGAAGCAGCACGGGGCGTGCCCGGGTCATGCGCAGCTAGGAAGCGGAACTGAGCGCCGAGGCGACACGGACCAGCTCGTCGAGAAGGTTGCCGAGCTGCTTTTTGGGGCGGTCCTCGACGAACGCGCCGTGCTCGTCGAAGGCCTTGCTCGCCAGCGGCAGCGCGAGCTCGGGCGGGATGACGAACGCCTCGACCAAGCGGAAGATCATCCGCCACGCGCTCAGCGCGCGCGTGGTGCCGTACGCGCCGGGCGACGCGCCCCCGAGGGCGATGACCTTGCCCTTGAGCGGCTGGTCGGCGCCGCGCGACGCCCAGTCGATCGCGTTCTTCATGCCCCCGGGCACGCCGTTGTTGTACTCGGGCGAGGCGAGGAAGATCGCCTGCGCGGCCGCGATCCGGGCGCGGAACGCCTTGGCGCCGTCGGGGAGGCCGGACGCCGACTCGAGGTCGCCGTCGTAGATCGGCATCTCGACCTGGCGGAGATCCAGCTCGTCGACCTCGTGGCCCTTCTCGCGGAGGTGGGCGGCCGCGAGCTTCGCGAGCTTGCGGTTGAACGAGGCCGTGCGGAGCGAGCCGGCGATGACCAGGACTTTCACGGCCGCCCCGTCTCGATCATCTTCATGAAGCGCTCGAAGAGGTAGAGCGAGTCGTGCGGCCCGGCTGCGGCCTCGGGGTGGTACTGCACCGAGAACGCGGGCTTGGTGCGGTGCGCGATGCCCTCGACCGCGCCGTCGTTGAGGTGGAGGTGGGTGACGACCGCGTCCTTGCCGAGCGACGCCTCGTCGACCACGAAGCCGTGGTTCTGGGTGGTGATCTCGATGCGCCCGGTGGTGAGGTCGCGCACCGGCTGGTTGATGCCGCGGTGGCCGAAGCGGAGCTTGGAGGTGGTGGCGCCGAGCGCGCGGCCGAGCAGCTGGTGGCCGAGGCAGATCCCGAACACCGGCTTGTGCTCGACGAGCGTGCGCAGGGTTTCGACGGCGTACCCGAGGGCGGCCGGATCGCCGGGGCCGTTGCTGACGAAGACGCCGTCGGGCGCGAGATCGAGGATCTCCTTCGCGCTCGTTTGGGCGGGGACCACGGTGACGTTGCAGCCGGCGTCGACGAGGCAGCGCAGGATGTTGCGCTTGAGGCCGAAGTCCATGGCGACGACGCGCTTGTCGTGGGTCTTCGAGAGCGTCGCGCCGGGCGCGGCGGGGTGCCAGACGCCGGTGCCGTCTCGCCACGGGTAGGGCTCGCGGGTGGAGACGCCCGTCGCGAGGTCGAGTCCCTCCATCGACGGCGCCTCGCGCGCCTTGCGGATGAGCGCGTTGACCGCGTCGTCGGTGAGGTTCGGCATCGGGCCGATCGCGCCGTTCTGGGCGCCAGCGTCGCGGGTGTGGCGCGTGAGCAGGCGGGTGTCGATCCCCTCGATCGCGACGATGCCCTGACGCGCGAGGTAGGCGTCGAGCGAGTCGGTGGCGCGCCACGACGACACGATCGGCGACGACTCGCGCACGACGAAGCCGGCGAGGCGAGGGCGGTCGTCCTCGTCGTCCTCGCGGTTGATGCCGGTGTTGCCGATCTCCGGCGCCGTCATGGTGACGATCTGACCGGCGTAGGACGGGTCGGTGAGGACCTCCTGGTAGCCGCTCATCGCTGTGGTGAACACGACCTCGCCGGTGGTGACGCCGCGGGCGCCGAGGGCGCGACCGATGAACGTCGTCCCGTCGGCGAGGGCGAGCATGGCGCGCTCTTCGCTCACAACGCTTCCTTTCGCGTGTACACGGTGCGGCCCTCGACGAGGGTCCGGTCGATCGCTCCCTGGAGCTCTTGTCCGAGGAACGGGGTGTTCTGACTCTTGCTCTGCAGGGTGTCGCGCCCGACGCGCCACCGCGCCTCGGGATCGATCAGCACGAGGTCGGCGCGCGCGCCGTCGTGCACGCGGGGGAGGGGCAGCCCCACCACGCGCGCGGGGCCGAGGGTGAGCGCCGACAGGAGCCGCATCAGCGGAACGGCGCCGTCGCGCACGAGCTTCAGGAGGAGCGGCGCGCAGATCTCGAGGCCGATCATGCCCGGCCGCGCCTCGGCGAACTCGACGTCCTTGTCGCCGGGGGCGTGGGGCGCGTGATCGGTGGCGATCGCGTCGATGGTGCCGTCGGCGAGCGCGCGACGGAGCGCCTCGATGTCGCCCGACTCGCGCAGCGGCGGGTTGACCTTGCAGTCGGTGCGGTAGCCGAGGACCGACTCGTGATCGAGCAGCAGGTGGTGGGGCGTGACCTCGGCCGTGACCGCCACGTTGCGCGATTTGGCCTCGGCGACGATGCGCGCCGCGCCGCGCGTGGAGAGGTGCGCGACGTGGTATCGGCTCCTCGCCTCCTCGGCGAGGATGCAGTCGCGCGCGACGATGATGTCCTCGGCCTCGCGCGGCCACCCGCGGAGCCCGAGCCGCGTGGACACCGCGCCCTCGTGCATCTCGGCGCCCTCGGTGAGGTCGTGGTCCTCGGCGTGCTGGATCACCGGCACATCGAAAGTGCGCGCGTACTGCAGCGCGCGGCGCATGACGCGCGACTTGTGCACGCAGCGGCCGTCGTCGCTGATGGCGATCGCGCCGGCGTCGCGGAGCTCGGATAGGTCCGTCAGCTCGTTGCCGGCGAGGCCGCGGGTGACCGCGGCGATGGGGTGGAGGCGGGCGAGCGCCGCGCTCCTGCCCCTCGCGACGATGAGCTCGGTGACCGCGCGCGAGTCGTTCACCGGCTTGGTGTTGGGCATCACGCACACGTCGACGAAGCCGCCGGCGACGGCGGCGCGCAGCCCCGACGTGATGTCTTCTTTCCATTCCTCGCCCGGCTCGCGCATGTGGGCGTGGAGATCGATGAAGCCGGGGGCGACGATGCGCCCGCGGCCGTCGACGACCTCGAGGGTGTCGGACGGCGCGAGGCCGTGGCCGGCGCCCTTGCCGGCCGCCCGGATCACGCCGCCGGAGACGAGGACGTCGCCACGCTCGTCGCGACCGCTGTGCGGGTCGAGGATGCGAACGTCGCGAAGAAGCAGGTCGCGCACGAACACGGTGGCTAGCACGCTCCCCGTCGCGATGGTACGGGCTCTATCGCAAGCGCATGGACCTCATCGTCGCGACCAGCTCGTTCCTCAATTCGCCCGGAATCTCAGCGTGGGGAAGCGTCCACGGAGAGACCGCGCACGCCGCGCTCGGGCTCGCCAAGGGCCTTCGGGCGCTCGGCCATCGAACGACGCTGATGGCGCCGCTCGACGCCGAGGTCGGTCAATCCGGCCTGGGCCTCGCTCGGCGGTTGTCGCCGCTCGTCTTCGAGGTCGCCGGTCGCGACCACGAGCGCGTCGTGTTCGACGCGCGGCTCCCGAGCGGCGTCGAGCTCGTGCTCCTCGGCGGCGAGGTGCCGAGCGAGGCCACCGACCCGGCAGACGCGACGCGCCGGTGGGCTTGGTTCGGCCACGCGGTCGCGTCGTTCGCGCGGCAGCGTCTCGGTCAGGTGCGCGCCCAGGGCGAGAGCGAGCTCGAGGCGGTGATCGGCGTCGGAGAGGGCGCCGGGTTCTCCGCGCTCGCCATCCGAGAGGGCGCCAAGGCGCCCGTCCGCGAGGGGCCGAGCCCCCGTCTGCTCGCCGGGCTCGCGCGCATCGCGGTCCCGATCGATCCCTCCCGCGACTTCACGGTCCCGCGCGAGGCGCTCGCCGTGCTCGGGGTGGCCCCCGATCTGTTCACGCCCGAGGGCATCGAGTTCTACGGTCAGGCGTCGCTCGTCAAAGCCGCGGCGATCGCGGCCGATCGCGTGGTCGCCCTCGGCGAGGGTGCGCGGCAGGCGCTGATGGCGCCCGGCGCGCCGCACCGGTTCGACGGCGTCTACCGCGCGCGCAGCGCCGAGCTCGTCTCGATCGGGAGCGGCATCGACCAGGCGCAATACAACCCCGCGACCGACCCGCACCTCGTCGCCCGCTTCGACGCCGACGACACCAGCGGCAAGCTGCGCGGCCGCTCCTCGCTGCTCGCCGAGCTCGAGCTCGAGCACACCGCCACGTTGCCGCTCCTCGCGATCGTCGGCGGCATCGACAAGTCCGCCGAAGAGGGCCTCGTCGCCGCGCTCGGTCGCGCGCTCCGCGGCGAGCTGCTCGTCGTCGTCGCGCGCACGAGCGGCAGCGCGCTCGACCCCGCGCTCGAGCGGCTGGTGCGCACCCATCAGGGGCGCATCGCGGTTCGCACCAACGCCAACGAGGCGTTCCTCCATCGGGTCGTCGCCTCGGCCGACTTCACCCTCGTCCTCGACACCGCCAGCGCCACCGGCACCCCGGCGCGCGCGGCGATGCGCTACGGCACGATCCCGATCGCGCCGCAGTCGGCCGCCATGCAGGAGGCGATCGTCGACGTCGACGCGGCCCTCGTCTCGGGCACCGGCATCCTCGTGCCGGGCGTCTCCGCCGACGACCTCTTCGGCGGCATCCAGCGCGCGGTCTCCGCCTTCGCGCACGCGGGTTGGTCCAAGCTCCGGCGCCGCGCCATGCGTATCGAGGGTGGGTGGGAGCGCGCGGCGCGCCGGCTCGAGGCCATCATCCAGCAGCTCGAAGCATGAAGACCGTCCGCGACAAGGTCGCCGCGATCACCGGCGCGGGTTCGGGCATCGGGCGCGCCACGGCGGTGCTCCTCGCGCGCGAGGGCTGCCACCTCGCGCTCTCCGACATCGACGAGGCGAGCGCGCAAGAGACGGCCGCGTCGTGCCACGGCGTGAAGGTCACCACGTCGCGCGTCGACGTCGCCGACCGCAAGGCGGTGCACGACTGGTGCGACGCCACGGTCGCAGCCCACGGGCGCGTCAACATCATCGTCAACAACGCCGGCGTCGCCATGGGCGCCACGGTGGAGTCGATGAGCTACGACGACCTCGAGTGGCTCATGGCCATCAACTTCTGGGGCGTGGTCTACGGAACCAAGGCGTTCCTCCCCCACCTCAAGGCCACGGGCGACGGTCACATCGTCAATCTGTCGAGCGTCTTCGGGCTCATCGCGGTGCCCACCCAGTCCGCCTACAACGCCGCCAAGTTCGCGGTGCGCGGCTTCACCGAGGCGCTCCGCGAGGAGCTCGAGGTCGAGGGCTGCGGCGTCGGCGTCACCAGCGTCCACCCGGGCGGCATCAAGACCAACATCGCGCGCCGCGCCCGCATGCGCACCGGCGAGGACTGGGGCGTCGCCGACGCGGCCGAGGCCGGCGTGCGCTTCGAGAAGATGGCGCGCTCCACCCCGGAGTACGCGGCGCGCGACATCCTCAAGGCGATCCTCAACAACCGCCCCCGCCAGCTGATCGGCGCCGACGCGGTGGTCATCGACCTGATGCAGCGGGTCTTCCCCGAGAGCTACCAGAAGCTCCTCATCGCCGGCGCGAAGCGCCAACGCGCCAAGCGGCCCTAACGCAGGGAAACGGCGGCAATTCCCGCGAGCGCGGCTCGAGTCACGCGCGTGTGACAGCAGAACCGACGGGCTGTTTCGCCGGCGCGTCGTATGCTGCCCGTGCTCCTTACGTCGGAGGACGTCATGACGAAGCGCGCGGTCTTCTTGTTCGTGGTGCTCATGGGGTGCTCGGCCGGGAAGGGCGAGAACGAGGGGACCACCGGGCCGCTCGGCGGCGACGCCGGGGCCGACTCGGCGTTCGCGCTCGACAGCGGCGGCGATCCGGATGGCTTCACCGTCGGCGACGACAGCGGCACCGGCACGTGCGCGGCGAAGAGCTTCGCCGCCGAGCCGTCGATCGCGCCCGTCGATCTCATCTGGGTCGTCGACTCGTCGGGCAGCATGGACAACGAGGCGAAGCGCGTTCAGGACAACCTCAACGCCTTCAGCACCGAGATGGGCAAGGTCGGGATCGACTACCGCGTGGTGATGATCACGTCGTCGTCGTTCGTGAAGGTGCCGCCGCCCCTCGGCTCGAGCCCGAACTACAAGTTCATCGATCGCATGGTCAACTCCAACGAGCCGCTCCAGGTGCTGCTCGACGAGTTCCCGAAGTACGGCTCGTTCCTCCGCCCGCTCGCGATCACTCACTTCGTCGGCGTCACCGACGACGAGAGCAACCTCAAGGCCGAGGCGTTCTACACCGCGATGCAGATGAAGCTCGGCCACCACTTCACGTTCCACGCGATCGCGTCGGAGCAGGTGGCGCCCACCTTCACCAACCCCGAGGGCGCCTGCCAGACGACGAGCGGCTTCCCGCCCGAGGGCGCGGCGGCGCCGGGCATCCAGTATTACAAGCTCGCCGACGCGACCAAGGGGCTCAAGTTCTCGATCTGCACGAGCGACTGGACGGGCTTGTTCGCGACGCTCACCAAGACCGTCGCGGTGAAGGCGAAGATCCCCTGCGCGTTCACCATCCCGGCGCCCGCGTCCGGCGAGATCGATCCGACGAAGGTGAACGTCAACTACACCAAGGGCAGCGGCGGCGCGCCCGAGACGCTCGTCTACGTCGGCAGCAAGGACGGCTGCGCCGGCGGCCCCGGCTGGTACTACGACGACCCGATGAAGCCGACGACGGTGCTCCTCTGCCCGGCGACGTGCACCACGGTGAGCGCCGACCTCAAGGGTAGGGTCGACATCGCGCTCGGGTGCGCCACGAAGATCAAGTGACGTCGGCGCGCGGCACCGGGATGAGCTTTCGCAGCGCCGTGAGGTGACGCTTGGTGAACCCCGGCACCGCGAGCAGCGCGGCGTCGTCGGCGGCCTCGATCGCGCGGAGCGAGCCGAGCGTGCGCAGCAGCTCCTTCTTGAGCGCCGGGCCGATGCCGCGCAGGTCCTCGACGCCGGAGCGCATCCGCCGCTTGGTCCCGGCGCGCTCGCGCGCCTTGTTGGCGAAGCGGTGCGCCTCGTCGCGCGCGCGGGCGAGGAAGAACATCGACGCCGAGTGCTCGCGCAGCTCGATCGCGTTCTTCTGGCCGGGGAGATACACGCGGTCGACGACCGGGCCGCTCTCGTAGTCCTTCTCCTTGGCGAGCGCGACGATCGGGAGCTGGTGGAGCCCGAGATCGCGCGACGCCGAAAGCGCGACCGCGAGCTGCCCCTTGCCGCCGTCGACGACGAAGAGATCGGGCAGATCCCACTCGTCGTCCCCGGGCCCGGGCTCTTGCCCCTCGACGTCCCCGTACGTCGCCGCCGCGGCGTTCGCCGCAACCTTCGCGCGACGAAACCGCCGCGCGAGCACCTGGTACATGGCGCCGTAGTCGTCGCCCTCGGCGACCCCGCGGACGTGGAACCACTTGTACTTCCGTGACGCCGGCGCGCCGTCGACCATCGCCACGATGGCGCCGACGGTGTCGCCGCCGCCGAGGTGGCTGATGTCGCAACACTCGATGTGCCGCGGCACCGTGGGCAGGCGCAGGCGCTGGCGGAGCTGCTCGAGGCGCGCGTCCATGTCCTCGCTGGCGCGTCGCTTCTGCTGATAGGCGTGCAGCGCGTTGTCGGTCGCCATCTGCACGAGGTGGGCGCGCGGGCCGCGCTGCGGGCGAAGGATCTCCACGCGCTTGCCGCGACGTTCGCCGAGCAGCTCCTCGACGCCCTCCACGGCCTCGGGGACGATCGGCAGCAGGATCTCGTCGGGCGGCTCGGCGCCCCCCTCCTCGCGGGTCGCGTAGTGCTGGGCGAGGAACGCGCCGATCAGCTCTACGCTCTCGATCTCCGCGCCCGCGAAGCTGAAGTTCGCGGTGTCCATCAAGCGGCCGGAGCGGACGTAGAGGACGACGATCTCGGCGAGATCGCCCTCGCGGTGCAGGCCGACGACGTCCTGGCTCACATCGAGCGCGGCGCCGGTCTGCACGACGCGCTGCTGCTCGCGCGTGGCCTCGACCGCGCGCAGCTGGTCTCGGTAGATCGCGGCGAGCTCGAACTCGCTGCTGCCCGCGGCGTCGCGCATCTTGCCCTTGAGCTCGCGGGTGAGCTCGTCGTGCCGACCGGCGAGGAACAGCTCGACGGCGCGGACCTGGTCTCCGTACCACCCGGCGTCGACGGGATAGACGCAGGGCGCCGCGCAGCGCTTGATCTGGTGCTGCAGGCACGGGCGCTTGCGCGAGGTCAGCTCCTGGTCGGTGCAGGTGCGGAGCTGGAAGTGCTTGTTCACGAGGTGGAGGCTGCGCCGCGCCGCCGTCGCCGTGTGATAGGGACCGAAGTACTTCGCGCCGTCGTTCTTCGGGCGGCGCACGACGTCGACGCGCGGCCACGCGTGCGCCACGTCGATGCGCAGGCTGAGGAACTCCTTGTCGTCGCGGAGCTTGACGTTGTAGCGGGGCTGGTACTGCTTGATCAGGCTGTTCTCGAGGATCGCCGCCTCCTTGGCGGTGGCGGTGACGACCGTCTCGACGTCGTGCACGACCTTGCGGAGCAGCGGGACGAAGAACCGATCGTCGCCGGTGCCCTCCTGGAAGTAGCTCCGCACCCGGGCCCGGAGGCTCTTCGCCTTGCCGACGTAGAGCACCTCGCCCGCGCGGCCACGGAAGAGGTAGCAGCCGGGCCGGCTGGGTAGCTCCTCCAGCTTGGCCACGACCTCGGGCCGAATCACGTCGCGCATGGGCGGTGACGAATCTAAGCGCCCGGCCCCGATTCGAGTAGGCTCCCCGCCCGAGTCCCATGCGTCTCGCGATCTACGCCGGCAGCTTCGACCCGGTGACCTTCGGGCACCTCGACCTCATCCAGCGCGCCTCGCTGCTGTTCGATCGCGTGGTGGTCGCGATCGGCCGGCACCCCACGAAGCGACCGCTCTTCTCCAACGAGGAGCGCATCGCGATGCTCCACGAGGTCACCAAGGGCATCGCGAACGTCGAGATCGCCGAGTTCGAGGGCCTCTCCATCCACTACGCCAAGGCGCGCGACGCGGTCGCGATGATCCGCGGCCTGCGCGCGGCGACCGACTTCGAATACGAGCTCCAGATCGCGCACGCCAACTCCGACATGTGCCCGGAGATCGACACCATCTTCCTCCCCACGCGCGTCGAGCGCGGCTTCGTCTCCGCGTCGCTCGTACGCGAGATCGCGTCGCACGGCGGGGACGTGTCGCGCTACGTGCCGGCTCCGGTCACCGAGGCGCTCCGCACGAAGTACGGCAAGTAGCGCGTTGCGCCTGCGCGTAGGCGCTCGCTGACGCGCGCGCCTGCGGGGGCGCTGCAGATAGGCGCGCGCGTCAGCGAGCGCCTGACCCGTGAGCGCCCGCCTACTTCACGACGCGCAGGTACGGCGGGATCTCCCGCTTCTTCTTGGGCTCCGGCTCGGGGAGCTCGACGATCTCATCGCTCTCGCGCGCCGGGCGCGGGCTCTCGTCGACCGGTTCGCTCGCGCGCTCGTTCGCGGGGGCCCGCACGGGCGCTCGCGCAGGCGGGTCGCTCGCAGCGCGCAGCTCCTGCTGCGGCCTCGACTCGGGCTGCTTGGTCTCGCCGCCGCCGTCGACCGCGCGCAGGGCAGGGCGCTTGCCGCCGCTGCTCTTGCGGCCGCTCTTCTGGCTGGCCGGTCGCTCCGCCGGGCTGGCGGTCGCGGTCGGAGGGGGCTGCGCAGACTTCTTTCCCTCGCCGGGCGAGGTGGCCTTCTTGTGCTCGGCCTCGATCTCGCGCGGGAGATCGGCCTCCCACAGCATGCCGCGCTGGTCCTGGCTGATGATCGCGAACACCGCGGACCAGGGGACGAACGTCCACGTGGGCAGGCGGTCGAACGACAGCGTGGCGCCGATGCCATCCTCGCCGATGTCGAGATCGGGGATCGGGATGCGCATGTTGAGGCCGTATTGGAGGACGACGCGCGGCTGCCGTTTGAGGTGTGCCGGCACCACGACCCCGTCGCGGCGGGGGTCGAAGTTGACGAAGACGCTCTCCGCCTGCTCCAGCAGGGTGAGCATCACGTCACGCTTCGGCGGCGGCTTCGTCGTCACAGGACCCTTCTTAGCGCGACCGTCCGGCGGTGGCCATACTGGCCCTGCGTGCAGAACCGCGGGGCGTCGTCCACACCGCGTTACGGTACGCCGGCGACCTTCTTCGACGCGTTCTCGGCGTGCGCCCGCACCGAGATGACCGCCTCGGCCGCGGCGCGCTGCGCCTCTCGCGAGATCGTGCCCGAGGGCACCGGCAGCTTCGGCTCGACGTAGATCTCCGCGGACAACACGGTGTGCGTGGCGTCGACCGCGCGGTAGGTCCACTTGGTGTTGAGCGCGTCGACGTTGCCCTGCAGCGACTTGCCGAGGACCGTCTCGAGCTTGCCGTTCGTCACCGGCGCCTCGAAGTGCTGCACGCTCCACATGCTGGCAGCGCCCTTGAGGATCGGGATGAGCAAGTAGACGTCGGTCGCCGCAGCGCTCTTCTTGAGCACCTTCGCCTTCTGAAACTTCGGGATGACCTTGGCGTAGTTCGCGTAGTCGGTGACGGCCGCCTTTACGGTGGACACCGGCGCGTGGATGAAGATCTCGGCGCGCCCCGTCTCGTACTTGCTGCCGAGCGACTTGGTGAAGGTGCGACGTTCGTTGCCGAGCTTGAACAGCTCCATGGCCTGCGCGTCCGCGACGGGCGGGGCGTAGGTGCTCTGCGCGGTGGCCAGGGGCGCGACCGCGAGGGGACCCGTGAGGAGCGCGAGGGTGACGATCTTCGGCAGCTTCATGACCGGAACAAGCCTGGTCCCCTGCTGCCGAGTGGCAAGCCCCTCCGCGGAGCCTTTCGTCATGGCCGAGGTCGTGCCAAAGACCAGGGATGGGTGACGACCAACCTCCGTTCGCGCGGCCCCTCGGGCCGATGGCCGCGGCCGGCTGGTCGGCGCTCTTTCTCCTCGTATTCGTGCTGCTCGGCAGCGTCCTCGCCGGCGTACGGCCGGGCTCGGAGCACGACGGCGTCACGGCCGCGCTGCTCTATACGGCCGCCGGTCTCGTCGCTCTGTTCTTCATCGCGCGGGTCCACGCGCCCGAGGCCGAGCTGCGCGAGGTGGTCGGCGCGCGTCCGCTCGGCGTCGTGTCGGCGTTCCTCGCCGCCGTGATGGGCGCGTGCGCGTCGTTCCCGCTCGGCGCGCTCGAGGACGTGATCACCCGTCGCTTCGTCACCGCCGAGCAGGCCGCCGAGTACACCAAGATCCTCTCCAGCGTCGGGCGCAACGAGCGCGTCGCGGGCGTCGCGGCCCTCCTGCTCGTGGCGCCGATCGCCGACGAGCTCCTGTTTCGTGGCGCGTTCACCACCGGCATCGCGCGCGAGCGCGGCCGCATCGCCGCCGCCGCGACCACGTCGCTGGTGTTCGCGCTGGTGTCCTCCGCCAACGACCTTCACTACCTGCCGCTCTACTTCGCGATGGGCCTCATCCTCGCGCACGCGCGACTCGCCACCGGCTCGGTGCTCGCGGCGATCGGCGCACACCTCGGCTATCGCGCCGCCGAGCTGGCCTACACGCTCCGCACCCACGGAACGATCGACCCGCTCGTCACGGGTCTGACCGGGCAGCGCCTCTCGTCGCGCGTGCTCGTCGCCGCAGCGCTCGGGGTGGTGTTCTCGGCGTGGCTGCTCTCGCGCGTGAGCGAGGGCGAGCCGGTCGCCGCGCCCGAGGGAGAAGAGCAATGAAGAACGCGCGCGAAGTCCTCCGCGAGGGCCGCCGCACGGTGGCGTATTTCCCGGGCGGCGGGATCACCGGCGGCCTCTACCAGCTCGGCGCGCTCGCCGCGCTCGAAGAGGGCATCGAGGGCTTTCGCGCCAACGCGCTCGACGGCTACCTCGCGGTCGGCAGCGGCGCGGTGCTCGCGGCCTCCCTCGCGGGCGGCCTCGAGACCCAGCGCCTCTATCGCGCGCTCCTCGACCCGGCCGACACCTTCTTCGCGCTCGAGCGACGGCACCTCCTCGGGTTCGACGTCGGCGAGTGGCGTCGCGCCGCGGTCGCGCTCTTCGGTGCGATCCGCAACGCCGTGGCGAGCGCGCGCAAGGCGCCCGTCGAGACGGCGACCGATCCCTGGAAGGAGCTCGATCGCCTGTACGACGTGCTGCCCGCGGGCCTCTTCTCGCTCGAGCCGTTCGAGCACTTCATCGACGGCTATCTCGAGCGGCGGGGCATCGGCTCGCTGTTCCGCGATCTCAAGCGTCCGCTCATCGTCCCCGCGCACGACCTCGACACCGGCGAGATCGTCCCCTTCGGCGCCCCCGGGCACGAGCACACCCGCATCGCGCGCGCGATCTGCGCGTCGATGTCGCTGCCGCTGTTCTTCGCGCCGGTCCGCATCGGCGACCGCATGTTCTTCGCGGGCTCCACCGGCAACGCGAGCGCGCTCGATCTGGCCATCACCGCGATGCGCGCGGAGACGCTGCTCGTGATCAACCCGCTCGTCCCGGTCTCGGCGCGCGGCGGCACGAAGGTGCCCACCGGGCACGGCGCGGGTGCGGGCGTGCGCGACAAGGGGTTGCTCTGGGTGTTCAACCAGGCGATGCGCATCGGCGAGCAGGCCCGCCTCCAGGCCGAGATCTCGCTGCTCTCGGCGCGGCACCCCGAGGTCGAGGTGCTGGTGATCGAGCCCACCGCCGTCGACGCGGTGCGCTTCATGGATTCCCCCATGAAATACTCGGCCCGTCGCACCATCGTCGAGGACGCCTTCCGATCGGTGCGCGAGCAAATCAAGAACGGGGCCACCTCGCCGCCGCCGCGGGACGATCGCAGGTCGGTGGTCTGAGTTACCATCCCTCGATGGCTGACGCGCCCACCGCGGCGATGCTGCTCATCGGCAACGAGCTCCTCTCGGGGAAGATCCAAGAGGCCAACCTGGTCGTGCTGGCGCGCGATCTGCGCGCGCTCGGCGTGCGGCTGCAGCGGGTGGTGATGGTGCTCGACGACGTCGAGACGATCGCCGACGAGGTGCAGAAGCTCTCCACGCGTCACGACTGGCTCTTCACCTCCGGCGGTGTCGGGCCCACCCACGACGACGTCACGCTCGCCTCGGTCGCGCGCGCGTTCGGTGTGAAGATCGAGCGGCGCGAGGAGCTCGCCTCGCTGCTCCGCGGCTTCTACGGCGAGAAGTGCACCGAGGGCCATCTCCGCATGGCAGACGTGCCGGAGGGCACCGAGTTCGTCAGCGAGATGGACCACAACCCCGACCTCGTCGAGATCGGGGGCCGCAAGCTCCCGTGGCCGGCGATCCTGGTGCGCAACGTGTTCGTGCTGCCGGGGATCCCGCAGGTCTTCCAGATGAAGCTCTCGGCGGTGCGCGCGCGGCTCCGGAAGCTCGGCGCCAGAGCCTTCGTCTCGCACGCGGTCTTCACGGACATGGACGAGGGGCACCTCAAGCCGCTGCTCGACGCGGTCGTCGCCGAGTTCCCCGACATCGACGTCGGGAGCTACCCGGCCTGGATCGGCGCGCCCTATCGCACCAAGCTCACGTTCGACGGGCGCGACGTCTCGCGAGTAAAGCAGGCTGCGGACGCATTCTGTGCGACGCTACCCGACGGCGAGCCGCGATCGCGCGAACCGTAGGGGGGTGTCATGTCGGACAGGGTGGTGCTGATCGTCGATCCCGACGGCCAAGAGGCCGGGGCGCTCGGACGCAGCCTGCGGCGGCTCGGGTGCGAGCCGCAGTCGTGTCTCGACATGCACGCCGCCCTCATCGCGGCCAACGCCGAGAAGCCCGAGCTCGTGATCGCCTCCGCCGAGCTGCTCGACACCGACGGCTTCACGCTGTGCGACCACCTCCGCGCGAACCCGAACCTGGCCAACGTGCCGGTGGTGATCCTCTGCGACGAGGCCTCGACGGCCGCGGCGGAGCGGCATCGCGAGACGAACACGAGAGCCGACGCGTATCTCTTCCGGCCGCTGTCGGTGACGGCGATCCTGCAGCGCGTCGGCCACTATCTGATGGACTCGTCGCAGCCGGCCTCGACGAACGACGACGAGGGCTCGCTGGTCGAAGAGGTCGAGGTCGTCGAGGAGCAGAAGCCGCGACGGCCGCCCCCGCCGCCGAAGAAGGCGAAGAGCGCGGTTCCCGTGCGCGCGCCGAGCAAGCACGCGAAGAAGAAGTCGAGCCTGCCCGCGGTCGCCGAAACCGCCTCGATCGACGACGTGCCGCCGCCGCCGCGCCTCCCGCAAATCGCGATGCCGACCGAGGAGGAGCTCGGCGCACCGGTCGACAGCGAAGAAATCCCCGAGCCCGCCCCCGAGCCCGAGCCCGCCCCCGAGCCCGAGCCCGCCCCCGAGCCCGCCCCCGCCCCCGAGCCCGAGCCTGCAGCCGAGGCCGCCCCCGTGCCCGTGCCCGTGCCCGTGCCCGCAGTTGAGGCCGAACCCGAACCCGCCCCCGAACCCGAACCCGCCCCCGAACCCGCGCCCGAACCCGCACCCGCACCCCAACCCACCGCCACCGAGCCCCCCTCCCAGTCCTCGTTCCCCGCGCGCCCCGCGCGGTCTTCGGTCTTCCCGTCGATGACTCCGTCGCTGCGCCCATCGGCCTCGCGCGACTACATCGAGCTCCGCGAGCAGCTCACCGCGCGCGACCGCGAGTTGTTCCAGCTCCGCGAGCAGCTGCAGGCGACCGAAGCGCGCGTCGCCGAGGCGAGCGAGCGCGCCGAGGGGCTGCGCAGCGCGAACCTCGAGCTCCTCGACAAGCTGCGCGAGCGCGACGAGCTGCTCGCCGGCGGCGAGGCGCTCGCGACCCAGCTCGCCGCGGCGCGCGCGGACAAAGAGCTCGCCAACAAGAAGGCCGAGACGTTCGTCGCGAGGGCCGAGCGCTCCAAGCAGGCCGAGGAGAAGGCGCGCGAGGAGCTCGCTGCCGAGAAGGAGCGCGCACGCCTCGCCGCGATCTCGCACGGGGAGAAGCTCGAGGCGCTCGCCGTCGCGCACCGCGACGAGCTCGCCGCGCGCTCCGCCGAGGCCGAGCGGCTGCAGACCGAGGCGCTCGAGCGGCTCCGCGACGAGCTCGCCGGGGCGCGCGTCGAGGAGCTCCGCACGCTCGCCGCCGAGCACGAGCGCGCGGTCGCAGAGCTCAACGCCGCGGCCGACAAGAGCTTCTTCGAGCTGCGGGCCGAGCTCGCCGCGGTGCGCGAGGAGCTCGGCGCCGTCGAGGGTGCGCGCGCCGCCGCGATCGCCGCCGCGGTCTCCGCGACGAAGCAGGAGCTCGACGCCGAGAGGGCGCGCGCCAAGCAAGAGCTCGACGCCGAGCAGGCGCGCGCCAGGCAAGAGCTCGACGCCGAGCAGGCGCGCGCCAAGCAAGAGCTCGACCTCGCGCGCGCGAGCCATCAGCGCGAGCTCGCCGAGGCCAGCGCCAAGCTCCGCGCCGACGGAGGCGAGAGCACGAGGCGCGCGCTCGAAGCCCTCCGCGAGGAGCTCGGCGCCGCGCACAAGCGAGAGCTCGACGAGCAGCGCGTCGCGATCGAGCGAGACGCCGCTGCGGCCATGGCCAAGCGCGCCGAGGAGCAGAAGCTCGAGGCGCTCGACGCCCAGGAGAACGAGCTCCGCGCGGAGTTCGATCGCAAATACGCGGAGCTTCGCCACAAGCTCGAGAATGAGCTCGCGGCGGCGATGGCGGCCGCCGAGGACCGGCACGCGCGCGCCGTCGCCGAGCAGGAAGAAAGACACCAGCGCGAGCTCGACAAGCAGCGCGCCGGCATCGAGGCGCGGCTCCACGCGGCGTCCGAGGCCGCGCTCGCCGACGCGCGCGCAGCGGCCGACGCCGAGCTGAAGAACCTCGAAGAGATGAGCGATCTGCAGCTCGCGGACATGATCCGACAGCGCGACAAGGCGCGCGCCGAGCTCGCGGCCGCCGCCCCGCGGATCGCCGAGCTCGAGAAGACCGTGGCCGCGCGCGACGCGCGCATCTCGAGCGTCGAGTCCGACTTGAGCCAGCGCGCCGCGGAGCTCGAGAAGACGCGGCAGGAGCTCGACACCGAGTCCAAGCGCGTCCAGGCGGCGCAAAAGCGGCTCGCCCGCGATCGCGAGCTCCTCGCCGCGGCGCGCCGGGCGCTCGCCGAGGCCATGACCGGCGTCGACCGCGCGAGCGAACCGGACGCGGAGTAGTTACGCGCGAAGCGCGTCGGCCGTGAGCTCGAACGAGCGCAGCCGCGCTCGGTGATCGAACACCTGCGCCGTGACGATCAACTCGTCGGCGCCGGTGCGGGCCACGAGCGCGCGGAGGCCCTCGCGGACGTCGTCGCGGGTGCCGATCACCGAGCACGAGAGCGCCTGATCGAGCATCGCGCGCTCGGCGGGCTCGAGCCGCAGGTCGTCTCGCGGCGGGGGCAGCAGCCCCGGCGTGCCGCGCCGGAGGTTGACGAACGCTTGCTCGAGCGACGTCATCAGACGTCGCGCCTCGAGCGCGGTGTCGGCGGCGAAGACGTTGGCCGCGACCATCGCGCGCGGCGCCGCGAGTCGGGCGGAGGGCCGGAACCGCGCGCGGTAGACCTCGAGCGCGTTCATCAGCTGCGCGGGCGCGAAGTGCGACGCGAACGCGAACGGAAGGCCGAGGGCGGCCGCGAGCTGCGCGCCGAACAGGCTCGAGCCGAGGATCCAGAACTCCACCTCGAGCCCCACGCCGGGCACCGCTTGCACCGGGTGCTCCTCGCCCTCTTCGCCGAAGTAGCCCATGAGCTCGACGACGTCCTCGGGGAACGAGTCGCCGCCGAGGTTGCGACGGAGGGCGCGGGCGGTGAGCGGGTCGGTGCCGGGCGCGCGACCGAGGCCGAGGTCGATGCGCCCCGGGTGGAGCGCGGCGAGCGTGCCGAACTGCTCGGCGATGATCAGCGGGGCGTGGTTCGGGAGCATGATCCCGCCGGCGCCGACGCGGATCGTCGACGTACCCGCGGCGACGTGCGCGATCGCGAGCGAGGTGGCCGCGCTCGCGATCCCCCGCATGTTGTGGTGCTCGGCGAGCCAGAAGCGGCGGTATCCCCAACGCTCCGCGTGGCCGGCGAGGTCTCGGCTGTTGTCGAGCGCCGCGCGTGCGCTGCTTCCCTCGCCGATCGGCGCGAGATCGAGGACGGAGAAGGGGATCATGCGCGACATCGGATGCGCTCAGCAGCACCGGGGTCTCGGCACGGATGTCGCTGGAGGAGCACCGGAGGAAACAGCCCATGGCAACACTCGTCGGTACGCAAAGCAGTCCGGTCGCCCTTCTCCGCAGTCTGGTCGAGCTCGACTACGACGCCGTCGAGGCGGACGAAGCCGCGATCGAGAAGCTGAGGGACCCTGGCTATCGACAACAAATGGAGTCGTTCTGCGCGGACCACCGCCGCCACATCGCCGAGCTCGGCCCGGTCATTCGTGAGCTCGGCGGCAGGCCGGTGCTCGGCCCCGACATCAAGCGGGTCCTCACCGAGGGGAAGGTGAGGCTCGGCGCGCTCCTCGGAGACCGCGCGATCCTCCTCGCGATGAGGACCAACGAGGAGGACACCAACACCGCGTACAAGCGCGCGGTGCGGCACGGCGGCGTCGACCCGAGGGTGCAGGAGATCCTCGTCCGCAACCTGGCCGACGAGCGCCGTCACCGCGCTTGGCTCATCGACGCCCTGGCCGAGGGGCGCGCCGAGCGTCCCTCCGCGCCGATCCTGTGAAATAACCCCGCGAGCAGGGTTGGAGTATGAGGGGCGCTCATGCGCGCCATCTTCATGGGAACCCCCGAGCTCGCGGTCCCGTCGCTCGACGCCCTGTGCGACGTCGCCGAGGTCGTCGGCGTGATCTGCCAGCCCGATCGCCCGGCCGGCCGCGGGCTGCAGCTCACGCCGCCGCCGGTGAAGGTGCGCGCGCTCGAGCGCGGGCTCGAGGTGATCCAGCCGACGAAGCTGCGCGACGGCGCCGTCGCCCAGTGGATCCTCGACAAGCACGCCGACGTCGCGCTGGTGGTCGCCTACGGCCGCATCCTGCCGCGCGCGGTCCTCGACGCGCCGAGGCACGGCTGCCTCAACGTCCACGCCTCGCTGCTCCCGAAGTACCGCGGCGCCGCGCCGATCACCTGGGCGATCGTGCGCGGCGAGAAGGAGACCGGCGTCGGCCTCATGCGCATGGAGGAGGGCCTCGACACCGGGGGCGTCTACGCCGAGAAGCGGCTGGCGATCGACCCCGACGAGACGGCCGGCGAGCTGTCCAAGCGCATCGCGGCGAGCGCCGCCGAGTTGGTCCGCGAGGCGCTCGTCCCCACGGTCGAGGGCAAGCTGCCGCTCCGCGAGCAGGACCACGCGCACGCGACGCTCGCCCCGATCCTCAAGAAGGAGGACGGCCTCGTCGACTGGTCCAAGTCCGCCCGGGAGATCCACGACCACGTGCGCGGCATGTCGCCCTGGCCGGGAGCGAGCACGCGCCTCCACGGCAAGACGCTCAAGGTCCTGCGCACCCGGCTCGTCGACGCGCCGGTCACCTCGTCGGCCGAGCGCGCCCCCGGCGTCGTGGTCGTCGCCGACAAGCACCGGGTGCTCGTCGCTTGCGGCGGCGAGGACACCATCGAGCTGGTCGAGGCGCAGCCCGAGGGAAAGAAGCCAATGCCCGCGCGAGACCTCGTCCTCGGCCGCGCGCTCGCAGTGGGACAAAAGCTCGGCTAAGAGGCCGCATGGATCTTCGGACGACTCCCCGGCGCGTGCTCGTCACCGGCGCCGGCGGCTTCATCGGCGCCGCGCTCACCAAGCGGCTCTGCGCGCTCGGTCATCACGTGGTCGCCGTCGAGAACGGCTTGCGCGGCTCGCCCAAGCGGATCGCCCACCTCCTCGAGGACAGTACGGCGAAGCTCACGCTGATCGAGGGCGACGTCCGCGACGTCGCGGTGGCCACCCGCGCGACCGAGGGCTGCGAGGTCGTCTTCCACCTCGCCGCCGTCAACGGCACCGAGAACTTCTACAACAAGCCGGACGTCGTGCTCGACGTCGCGATCCGCGGCGCGCTCGCCACGATGGACGCGGCGATCGCGCATCGGGCCACGGTGAAGCGCTACGTGAACTTCTCGTCGAGCGAGGTCTACAACGAGCCCACGCACGTGCCGACGACCGAGAGCGAGCGCGCGATGATCCCCGACGTGCGCAACCCCCGCTTCTCGTACGGCGGCGGCAAGCTCGCGAGCGAGCTGCTCACGTTCCACTACCTGCAGCGCAAGGGCGTGCCCGGCATCGTCATTCGCCCGCACAACGTCTACGGGCCCGACATGGGCGACGAGCACGTCATCCCCCAGTTCATCAAGAAGATCGGCGCCGCCGCGGGGGAGCAGGGGGTCGCCCTCGGGTCGGGCGGGCAGGTCCGGGTCGGAATCCAGGGCGACGGCAGCGAGACGCGCTCGTTCTGCCACGTCGACGACTTCGTCGAGGGCATGCTGCTGTCCACGGAAAAGGGTGAGGACGGCGGCATCTTCCACATCGGCACCGAGGAGGAGATCTCGGTCCGGACGCTCCTCGAGGCGGTCGGCCGGGCGATGGGGGTGGCCGTCGTCGCCGAGCCGGGACCGCGCACCGCCGGCTCCACCCCCCGGCGCTGCCCCTCGATCGCGAAGATCGCCGGCTTCGGCTACCGGCCGACCGTCGGTCTCGAGCAGGGGCTCGCAGCGACGGTCGCCTGGTACCGACGCCACTACGGCTACTGATCCCCGTTATTCGAGTGCGATTCTCTACACGTGAATGATAGGCTCGCCCGTCATTCTCGGAGCGGAGGGTACATGTCGAGTCGGATGGTGCGTGTTGGTCTCGGTCTCGCGCTCGGCACAGCTTGTTTCGCGGGCGCCGGGGCGGCGTCGGCGAACGGGCTCGAGATCCCGGAGAACGGCACCGAGGTGATGGGCCGCGCCGGCGCGTGGACCGCCCGCGCCGACAACCCGCTCGCCGCCGCGCTCAACCCCGCGGGCCTCGCCGGTCAGAAGACCGGCCTCGTGGTGAACGCGAACCTCACCTACCAGTCGATGTGCTTCGACCGCGCGGGCACCTACGCCGACGGCGGCAACTTCACCGGCACCGCGTTCAGCGACCAGTACTACAACAAGCCGTACCCCAAGGTCTGCAAGAAGAACGGCGTCGGGGACGTGAACGTCGTCCCGCAGATCGGCCTCAACTTCGCGATCAACCACAAGCTCTCGGTCGGCATCCTCCCGCTGTGGACGCCGAGCGGCACCGGCAAGGCGGAGTTCCCGCTGGCCGTGAACTTCGACGGCAGCCCCGCCGAGCCCGGACCGAGCACCGCGCCGGCGCCGCAGCGCTTCATGATCGTGTCGCGCGGCGCGCGCATCATCATGCCGACATTCGGCCTCGGCTACGAGGTCGCTCCCGGCTTCCGCCTCGGCGCGTCGTTCCAGTGGGTCATCACGATGTTCAACTCGCGCGTGTCCTCCAACGGCACGCAGTCGACCGCGCAGGACATCGCGCAGGGGCCGGCGTCGAGCACCTCGTCGGAGGTGAAGTGGAACCAGTACTTCACGCCCGCGGCCGTGGTCGGCGCGATGTACTCGCCGATGGACGACTTCGATATCGGCGCGATGTTCCGCTACAGCGCCGACATCGTGAAGAAGGACGGCGAGGTCACGGTCACCGCGCCGGTCTACGGTCGCGGCACCACCGCGGTCAACACGCCGACCGACACCACGGTGAAGCTCAAGGAGTTCCGTATCCCGCAGCCGTGGGAGGCGCGCATCGGCTTCCGCTTCCACCCCCGCCGCAAGGGCGTGGAGCTGCCGAAAGAGGGGCGCCGCGACTTCCTCACCCACGACCAGTTCGATATCGAGCTCGACATCGGGTACGCGAACAACCGTCAGATGGACAAGCTGACGGTCCTCTTCTACCCGGACCAGTTCATCGCGTTCGGCAACACCGCGCGCGCGAGCACCGTCCCGCCGGACGCGTCGATCCAGAAGAACTGGAAGAACACCCTCGAGTTCCGCCTCGGCGGTGAGTACGTCGCCATCCCCGAGCGGCTCGGCATCCGCCTCGGCGGCTACTTCCGCACCCGCGGCCAGGACCCGGACTACCTCAACCTCGACTTCCACCCGGGCCAGATGTTCGGCTTCTTCCTCGGCGGGACGATCCGCGCGAGCAAGTCAGTCGACATCGCGGTCGGCTACGGCCACCTCTTCGTCGAGGACTTCGAGACCAACAACGGCAAGATCCGCGCGCTCGTGGGCACCGCACCCGACGCCAACGGCACCTACTCGGTCTGTCCGACCGAGCCGACCGGCGCGTATCGCAGCTGCACCATCAGCAACAACGGCAAGCTGACGAGCAGCTACAACATGTTCTCGGTCGGCACGACGGTCCGCTTCTAGAGCGACAACCGTGTCGCTCTAGTGCGCGATGCGGAAGTAGCGCGCGCGCACGAAACAGAAGAGGGCGAAGCAGCTCAGCCCGATCGCGACGACGCCGAGCGCCGGGGGGCCGAGGTCGCTGTGCTGAATCGTGCGGAGCGCACCGTCGATCCCCTGCGCCCTGCTCGGATCGTAGGTGGCGGCGGCGTGGAAGAAGAACACGCCGATGATGCTGAACACGACGGCGCGCGCGGCGTACCCGACGCGTCCGAGCGGGATCGCGAGGCGGTGCATCCGCTCACTCATCCGGCGGGTGTCGAGCTCCTTCTCGAGCTCGGTCTTCCACGCCTTGCGCAGCAGGTAGAGCGCGAAGCCGAGGACGATCACGCCGACGCCGCCCACGAGGAGCTGACCGAACGGTTGCCCCATCAAGCGAGCGGTGAGGCTCGGGCCCTCGCGGTCGTCGCCGACGATCATCCGGAACGCCGCGAGCGAGAGGCTCGCGTGGAGGAAGCCGCTGACCACGCGGAGGAGCGTCTTGCCGACGCCCTTGGCGCCGCTCTCGTGGCGGGCGAACGCCTCGACGAAGCGGTAGAGCGCGTAGCTCGCGAGCCCCACGCCGACGAGCGCGAGGAGCACATCGCCAAAGCTCGACGAGGCGATCTCGCGGAGCGCGCCCTTCTGATCGGTCGGCGAGCCGCCCGTGCCGAGAGCGGCCCGGGTCGCGAGCACGCCGATGACCATGTAGAGCATGCCCTTCGCGGCGTAGCCGGCGCGCGCGACCTTCTGGAACCAGTCGCTGTGCTCGGCCCTGCGGGCGGCGCGGGGGAGTTGCTGGATGTCGCCGTACGAAATGCTCATGCACTCCGTGGATGCGAGCGCCGGACCAGTCTCCCGCGACCCGGGCCCACACGAGCTTCGTGCACACGCCCGTACGCGTCGTCTACAGAAAGTGCACGCGGCCGCGCTCGATGCGGCAGCGTGCGCCGACGGGGAACGAGCGATTGATGGCCCCGTGACCGAACGGCGCCCGGCCGACGATCGGAACGCCGAGCCCCGAGAGTCGCTCTCCGAGCACCTGCTCCGCCGTGACGCCGTCGGGGCCGGGGTTGCAGTCGGCCCACTCGCCGAGCACGACCCCGCGCACCTGCGCGAGGTGGCCGCCGACGAGCAACGCGGTGAGCATGCGGTCGAGTCGATACGGCCGCTCGGTGCAGTCCTCGAGGAACAGGATCGCGTCCTTCGGCATCCGCAGCCGTCCGCTCGCTGCGCACGCCTCGATCAGCGCGAGGTTGCCGCCGAAGGACGTGCCCTCCGCCGCGCCCTCCACGATGACGTCGAGCTCGCTCCACGGGCCGTAGTCGCCCTGCTCGAACGCAGCCAACCACGCGGCGCGCGCGGGCTCGTTGGCGTCGCCGAGCCACGCCAGCATCGGCGCGTGCAGCGCCATCACGCCGTGCCCGACGGCCTCGACGTGCAGCGCCGTGACGTCGGAGAAGCCGACGAGCCACTTGGGCTGCGACGCGAGCAGCGACCAGTCGACGGCGGCCGAGATGCGCGTCGCGCCGAAGCCGCCGCGCGCGGCGACGATGGCGCGGATGGTCGGATCGCGGAGCGCGGCCTCGAGCTCCTCCTTTCGGCGCGCGTCCTCGCCGGCGAGGTAGCCGTGGCGCGTGTGCACGTCGTCGCGCACCACCAGTGCGTAGCGCTCCGAGAGCCACGCGGCGCCGCGGCGATAGCGGTCCTCGTCGAACGGCGAGCTCGGTGCGACGATCGCGACGCGATCGCCCGGCGCGGGGAAGGGGGGGCGCTTCACACGCCGCGACAGCCGGCGACGAAGCCGCCGTCCTTCTCGACGCAGTCGCCGGCCGCGACCGAGCCGCACACCTCGACGAGGATGCAGCTGCAGCTCGGCTTGGCCCAGCACTTGGTCGGCAGGTTCTCGCAGGTGAGCGACAGCGGCGCGCACCCCGGGCACCCGGCCGGGCAGATGCCGGAGTCGATGGCCGGGCAGATGCCGGGCGCGGTGGCGCGGCGACAGAACTGCAGCGAGCCGCCGCACCGCTCGGCGCCGCACGGGAAGGTCGTGCCGATGTCCGCCGGGCCGGTGTCGACCGGGGGCGTCGCCGTGTCCGCGGGGGGCTTGGTGTCGGGCGCGCTCGAATCCGCCCCGTCTGCGCTCGCGTCGGGGGTCGCGCTGTCGCCCGCGTCGGCCGGGGCGGCCGTTTCTACCGCCGCGTCCTCGACCGGAGGGCTCGAGTCCTCGTCGAGCTGCGCGATCACGTCGTTGGAGGAGCACCCCGCCAGAATCGCGACGACCAAGTACGCAACCCGCATCGTTCCGAGGATGTACCATGACCGGCGCGCATGGACGAACACGGCAGCTCGCTCGAGAACGCACTCGCGATCATCCGGAGGGACGCCATCCCCGCCGCGCGCGCCCTCTCCGAGAAAACCAAGGAGCGGCTCGACGCGCTCGCCCGCGCGCTCCTCGGTCCCGACTTCCACGACCGGCTCGCCCGGGTGCCGATGCGGCTCGGACCGAGCGGGGTCGACTCGTTCGGCTTCGACCCCGAGGTCGCGAAGTACGCGCTCATCGTCGCCGCGTTCTTTCATCGATTTTGGTTTCGGACCGAGGTGCAGGGCATCGAGAACGTCCCCCGCGGACGGGTGCTCCTCATCGCCAACCACAGCGGCCAGCTCCCGCTCGACGGGATGGTGATCGGCGCGTCGATGTTCCTCGACGCCGAGCCGCCGCGCTTCATCCGCTCCATGGTCGAGAAGTGGACGCAGACGCTGCCGTTCGTCGGCACGTTCTTCGCGCGCTGCGGCCAGGTCGTCGGCGTGCCGGAGAACGCGCGCCAGCTCCTCGTGAACGAGGAGATGCTGCTGGTGTTCCCCGAGGGCGCGCGAGGGATCAGCAAGCCGATCACCAAGCGCTACCAGCTCGGCGACTTCGGGCTCGGCTTCATGCGCCTCGCGCTCGAGACCAACACGCCGATCGTGCCGATCGCGCTCGTGGGGGCCGAGGAGCAGTACATCAACTTCGGCAACGTCGAGGCCTTCGCCAAGCTGTTCCAGATGCCCATTTTTCCGATGATCCCGCAGGTGCTCATCCCCGGGGGGCAGATGCCGCTCCCGGTGAAGTACCGCATGTACATCGGCGAGCCGCTGCTGTTCGACGGCGATCCCGACGACGACGACGCGGTCATCGAAGAGAAGGTGTGGATGGTGCGCGCCACCATCCAGTCGATGATCAACCGCGGCCTCAAGGAGCGTAAGGGGCTGTTCTGGTGAACTAGGCCCCCGGGGTCTTGGCGCAGCGGAAGCCGCCGCCGGCGAAGCGGTAGTGGGGCTCGAAGCTCGTGCGCGCGAACGTCTTGAGCGAGCGCGCGCCGTACATCCACGAGCCGCCGCGCATCACCCGCAGCGAGTCGTCGCGCCCGAGGTTCTTCGGATTGTTCGGCGGCCCATCCTCGTAGAACGCCGGATCGTCGGCGTCATCGCACCACTCCCACACGTTGCCCGCGAGATCGAGCGCGCCATAGGGCGAGGCGCCGAGCGGGTACGAGCCGACCGCGGTGGTGCTCCCGCGGGTCTTGCCGAAGTTCGCGTGCTTGCTCGTCGGCGTCGCGCGGCCCCAGGGGTAGTTGCGACCGTCGACGCCGCGCGCGGCCTTCTCCCATTCGGCCTCGGTCGGGAGACGCTTGCCAGCCCACGCGGCGTACGCGCGCGCGTCGTGCCACGAGACGTTGACGACGGGGTGGTGCGCCTGCCCGCGCGGGATCGCGCGCTTCGCCCAATGCGCGAGGAAGCGGTTCTTTCCCTCGTCGCGCGGCTCGTAGCGAGTCACGTCGAGGAACGACTTGAACTGCTGGTTGGTGACCGGCGCGCGGTCGAGATAGAACGCGTCGAGGTGCACTTGGCGGCGCGCGCCGCCCATCTGAAACGGGCCTGCGGGCACGAGCACCATCGCCGAGCCGTCGCTGTCCTCGATCGACGAGGGCAGCGGGGGCTGCGAGAGGCGCGAGGGCGGGGCGATCGAGGCCGTGGCGAACGCCGCGTCGAGGCGCTCGAGGAAGAGCGCGCAGCTCTGCGGCCGGTCGCGCGGGTCCTTCGCGAGCGCGTCGAGGATCAGCGTCTCGAGCGCCGGCGGAAGATCGCTCCGCAGCTCGCTCGGCGGGCGCGGGCGATCGTTCACGTGCGCCATCATGACCGCGAAGTGGTTGCCGTGATCGAACGGCCCCCTCCCGGTGCACAGCTCGTAGAGGGTGACGCCGAGGGAGTAGACGTCGCTGCGGTGGTCGGCGAGCTGCGGCGTGCGCACCTGCTCCGGCGACATGTAGCGGCACGTCCCGAGCAGCGCGCCGCTCATGGTGTAGGTCGTGCCCTCGAGCACCTTCGCGATCCCGAAGTCCACGACCTTGGGGCGGAGCACGCCGCCGTCGTCGCGCAGGAGCACGTTGTCCGGCTTGAGGTCGCGGTGAATCACGCCGCGTCGATGGGCCTCCTCGAGGGCGTCGAGGATCTCGCGAAAGATGCTGGAAATCTCGTCGAACGGCATGCGGCCGCGCCAGCGCTCGAGGTGGCGCGCGAGCGTGGGGCCCTGCACGTACTCCATCACGATCGCGAGCAGATAGTCGTGCTCGACGAGATCGTGGATGGCGACGACGTTGGGGTGCGACCAGCCGCGCATCACCTTCGCCTCGCGAATGAACCGGCGGCGGATGCCGGCGTCCCCCGCGAGGTTCGAGTGCAGGCACTTGAGCGCGACGGTGCGGTTGCGCACGTCGTCGTGCGCGCGATAGACGACGCCCATCCCGCCCTCGCCGAGCACGTCGTCGATGCGATAGACCGACACCATCGTCCCCGGGGGGATGCGCATCGGGGGCAGCTCGAACCCCTGCGCCGCGCGCTCGGTCGGCGGCGGCACCGCGTCGAGCGTGCGCACCCGGGCGCCGCAGCGCGCGCACTCTGCATCGGCGGCGACGAGCGCGGCGCCGCACGCGGGGCAGGAGGTCACCCGGGGGAGTCTAACCCCTGCGCCAGGGATCAGTGCGCGCGGAGATACGCGTCGACGATCTCCTCGTAGGTCGCGGCGACGAACAGGCGCGCGTCGGCGACGGCCTCCGGCGGATCCCCCGGCGCGGCGAAGTCGCGCTGCTCGGCGTGGAATTGGGCGCCGATCACCGGCCACGCGCCGTCGCGCGAGCGGAACACCTCGGTGACCCGCGTGCAGCGGAGCCCATTGGGGCTCTTCTCGACCGCCGGCGGCCGGAGTGACGCCATCACCGCGGGGCTGCAGAACTGGCTGGTCGCCACGATCCGCATCCGCGCGAGCGGCCCGCTGTCGAGGAACGCCTCGGGGCGCACCAGATCGAGGTGGCTCTGGGGGAACGCGTGGGTCGTGGTGCGGCCCGACGGGCTCGCGAGATCGGCGAACAGCGAGTCGGTCCCGTCGAACACGACGCGCGTCGGAGGGCGGCCCTCGCCCGGCCAGGCGCGGATCAACGCCGACGCGGGCGCGAAGCCCCGGATCGGCCTCCCGGTGTTGCGGCGAAGGACCGCGTCGATCTCGGCGCCGCTGCCGTCGGTGCGCGCCTCGAGGAGCGCGAGGATCTGCGCGCCGCCGCAGAAGCCGACGAACGGCACCGTGCGCCTCTTCACCGCGCTCGCGAGCGCGCCCATGCCGCCGTCGCGCGCGGGCAGGAGCGGGTTCCACTTGGTCGTGCCGGTGGTGTTGGGCGCGGTGCGCCGCGCGTATTCCCAGTCGTTGGAGCCCGAGAGCACCGCGATCGGCGGCGGCCACGACGCGGTGAGGAACGCCTCGCCGAGCGCCGGGTCGTCTCCCTCGATCGACTCGAGCGCGCGCCCGTCGGAGGGCGCGTCCTCGGGCCGGAGCAGCTCGCCCGACGAGCCGAGCCGACGCGCGTAGTGATCGTCGCGCGCGACGCCGCTGTGCAGCGCTGCGAAGCGAATCTGGAGGAACTTCGCGAAGTACGCGTCGTTGGCGACCTCGCCGCCCGCGCCCTTGCGCGCGCTCGCCGCCGGGTTGGCGTTGACCGAGAGGACCCACGGCTCGACCAGGACCGGGTGGGCGTCGTCGGCAGCGAAGGCGCTGAGCTCACGGACGACGGGCGCCGCGGTGGGGGAGGGCACCCCGGTGTCGTCGGTCGCGCCCTCCATCACCAGCTTGAGCGCCACGATCGGCCGCGGGTGCGCGATCTCGATCATCGGCCGGCGCACGAGCGGCGACTCGCCGCGCGCGACCGTCGTGAAGGTCATCGAGTCCTCGGAGACCGCGAGCGACCAACGCTGCGGCGCGCGCGCCACGGCGTAGTTGCGGCCGAGCCCGGCGCGCGCGACCGAGGTGGCGGTGGAGCCGAGGACCAGCCGTGCGCGATCGACGCGCTCGGGGTGCGGCAGCGCGAGGGTGATTGACCAGCGCCCGCGCCCCGGCGCGCCCGACCACGCCGTCTCGTAGCGACCGTCGTTCAGCGCATGCGACGGATCGCCCTCGGCGGTCGCGGACCGCAACACGTCGCGCGCGCCCTCGATCGCCTCCACCGCGTCGACCCTCGGCAGGCCGCCGTTGGTCCCGGTCACCGAGAGTCGGAGCGCGCAGCCCTCGGCGTCGACGAACCAGGTGCGGCGGCGGGGCAGCACGAGCAGGCCTGCCGGGTCGTCCCTGGTCTCGCTCGCGTCGTCGATCGGGGCGAACGCGTCGGAGTCGCAGGGCCTGATCTCCCAGCGGTAGCGGATCGGGACGCCGGAGGTGGTCGACGCGAAGCGCGCGCGGATGACCGATACGTGCGTGGACCGGTCGAACGACCACACGCGCGTCCACGGATCGGGGCCGTGGGGCCGCGCGGGCCGCGCGGCGGGCTCTGCCTGCGTCGGGACCGATGAGGGACGGAGCGGCCCGACCGCAAGCGCGACCGCCACGAGGGCGGCGAAGGTGCTGCGAGGGGGTACCAACGTCATGGGAACGGAAGGGCTCGGCGGTCTCTTCCCAGTCTGAACCTAGCGCGACCGTTTGGCGAAAAAGGTGATTCTACCCGGGAGATGCTACGATCAAAGACCGTGGACGAGGTTGTTCACAGCCCGCCTCCACCGCACGTCGTCGTGATCGACGGCGACGAAGCGGAGCGCGCGTTGGTGCTGCGCACCCTGGGCGGCTTGGGCCTCGCTGCCTCCGGGTTCGCCGACATGGCGGCCGCCCGCGTCGCGGTCCCTCGCGCGAGCATGATCATCTTTCGGCCCACGGTGCGCTCCGCGGACGAATGGGCCGCGGTGACCTCGCTGCACAAGCCCGTGATCGCGCTCGTGGGCGACGACGAGGACGAGGTGCTCCGCGCGTTCTCCGCCGGCGTCGACGACGTCGTGCGCCGCGGCGCCGGCCGTCCGTTCGAGCTCGGTGAGCTCGCGGCTCGGGTCAAGCAGGTCCACCAACGGAGCGCCTCGGCCGAGGAGCTGGCGCGTCGCAGCGCCGACGCCGAGCTGCTCGTCGAGCTCACCCAGGCGCTCGCGTCGTCGCTCGACCTGCGAGAGATCCTCCACACCGTCGTCGCCCGCACCGCCGACGTCGTGCAGGTCGACCGGGTGAGCATCGTGCTCGTGCGCCCGAGCGTCCCCGGCGAGTCGCGCGGCGCGCTCGACGGTCGAGCGTTCGTCGTCGTCACGTCCGACGACCGCGAGCTCCGCGATCTGCCGATCGATCTCGGGAACTACCCGGAGATCCGCCACGTCCTCAACGACAAGCAGCCCCTCGTGATCGAGGACGCCTCGACGCACCCGCTCCTCGCGACGGTGCGCGGTCCCGAGCGCACGTCGTCGATCCCGTTCGTCACGCTGGCGATCGTTCCGCTCCTCTTCGAGGACCGCCCGATGGGCGTGCTCTTCCTCCGCGCGCGCAACCCCCGCAGCTTCGACGATCGCGCCCTCTCGCTGTGCAAGACGCTGGCGAACGCCACCGCCATTGGCCTCCGCAACGCGCGCATCCTCCAGTCGCTGCGCGACCAGACCCAGCAGATCACGTTCGCGCGGTACGAGGCCGAGCGGCGGATGCGCGCGATGCAGCGCTACGCCGACTTCTTCGAGTCCATCGACGACGGGGTGATCGTCATGGACGAGGAGGGGCACCTCCTGTTCGCCAACCCACGCGCCAAGCAGCTCACCGGCTACAGCGAGACCGATCTCGCCGGCTCCCCGCTCTCGGCGGTCATCGCCGAGGAGGACCGCGACAAGGCGCAGCAGATCCGCGAGAGCATCGCCCGCAAGGAGTACCCGAAGGCGATCGACCTGCGCATCCGCCGCAAGGATGGTCAGGTCCGCGTCTTCGCGCTCACCTACAGCTCGGTGTTGCACGAGGAGGGCGCGGTGCTCCTCACCCTCCGCGACGTCACCGCCGAGCGGCAGGGGGTTCACGAGCTCTCCCAGACCAAGGAGTTCCTCGAGCAGCTGATCGACAGCTCGGTCGACGCCATCGTCAGCGCCGACATGAAGGGGCGGATCATCCTCTTCAACCGCGCCGCCGAGCGAGTCTTCGGGCTCCCCGCGCGCGACGTCCTCGGAACGAGCGTCGAGCGGCTCTACCCCCCGGGGATGGCGCGGACGATCATGTCGCTCATCCGCAGCGATTCGTACGGCGGACGCGGGCGGCTCGAGAGCTTCCGCACCGACTTCCTCAGCAACACCGGCGAGGTGGTGCCGATCAGCCTTTCGGCGGCCCTCATCACCCGGGCCGATCGCCCCATCGGCACCGTCGGGATCTTCACCGATCTCCGGGACCGTCTGCGCATGGAGCAGCGGCTCGAGCACGCGCAAGAGCAGCTGCGGGTGCAGGAGAAGCAGACGATCGTCGCCGAGCTCGCCGGCGCGGCCGCGCACGAGCTCAACCAGCCGCTCACCAGCGTGATGGGCTACGCGGAGCTGCTTCGCCGCCGCCTCGAAGAGGGCACGCCGCAGCACCACGCCGCCGAGATCATCGTCTCCGAGGCCGAGCGCATGGCGGAGATCGTCCGCAAGATCGGGAAGATCACCCGCTACGAAACGAAGTCCTACGTCGGCACGGCGCGCATCCTCGATCTCGACCGCGCCTCGCGCGACGAGAACGCTCCCAGCTCGGAGAAGGGCCGGTGACCGGCTCGCGCAAGACGGAGACGGGGCCCGCCGACGCGCAGAGCGGCGAGCGGGCGATCACCCAGCCGCCGGTGAGCGAGATCGGCCGCACCGACGGTCACCCGATGAACTCCGACATCGCGCCCGCGCGGTTCGCCCGCACCGAGCCCCCCACCATCGTCACGCTCGGCCAGGAGGAGTTGCTCCGTCTCGCCCGCACGCTGCCGATCGAGGACGGCCCCGCCGCCGTCGCCCGCGCCGTCGCCGAGACGATCCGCGAAGCAGCAGACCCCTGCGCGGTCGCGATCGTCCTCCATGGCGAGACGATCCGCTCGCTGCCCTACGCGTTGCGCGACCTCGAGCTGCCCGCCGTCCCGCGCGACGGCGGCCCGCCGCGACGGCTCTTCCCGATGGCCGGCGACGAATGGATCGTCCCCTTCGGCGAGACCTCGCTCCACGTGGCAGACCTCGCGCCGCAGCGTCCGCGCGACCCGCTCCGCAGCCGACTGCTCGCCGAGCTGGCCGAGCGCGCCGCGCTGGTCCTCTCGAGCGGCATCCTCGCCGCCGAGCGCCTCCAGAGCTCGCGGGTCGACAGTGGTCACCTGCGCGCGCTCCAGGCGCGCATTGTCCAGAGCGAGAAGCTCGCCAGCGTCGGTCAGATCGCCGCGAAGGTCGTCCACGAGCTCAACAACCCGCTCACCGCGATCGTCACCTACGCGGCCTTCCTCACCAAGAAGCTCGAGCGCGTGGGGCACGAGGAGGCAGATGTCGAGCGCCTCCGCCGCATCGGCGAGTCCGCCGACCGGATTCTGCGCTTCTCGCGCGAGCTCACCACCTATGCGCGCCCCAACGAGGAGACCGCGTCGCTGGTCTCGGTGCGGGAGGTCGTCGAGCGAGCTGTCGTGTTCTGCGAGCACGTCGTCGTCGAGCACAACGTGAAGGTCAACACTCGCATCGACGAGTCGGCGCCGCCGATCATCGGCCGGCGCGGCCAGCTCACCCAGGTGTTCGTCAACCTGGTCACCAACGCGTGTCATGCCATCCAGGACGCCATGCGCGACGAGGGCCGCATCGAGATCGAGATCTCGGCGACCGAGACCGGCGTCCGGGTCGCCATCGGCGACAACGGCAACGGCATCTCCCCCGAGCACGTGATCCGCATCTTCGACCCCTTCTTCACGACCAAGACGGAAGGGCGCGGGACGGGCCTCGGCCTCTCGATCGTGCGTTCCATCGTCGAAGCGCACGGTGGACGGGTGTGGGTGCGCTCGGTGCTCGGCTCCGGAAGCTCCTTCATCGTCGAGCTGGCCAAGGGCGTGTAAACTTCGACGGTGGCCGACACGGGCCCTCGCTCCGTCTACGTGCCGCTCGGCCCCGTCGAGCCGTCGCTGGGTCATTTCCACGGCACCGGCATCCGCGGCGGGATCGAGTGGTACGTGCGCACCTACGGGCCGGCCGCCGCGCAGACGGCCGTCGCGCGCATGGCCAGCCAGCATCGCGCGCTGCTCGACCCACACGACCCCGCGCTCGGTATCCTCGGCGCGCGCAAATACGCGTACGCGTTCGTGGGCGAGCTGATGCGCGCGATGGCGAACGCCGTCCGCGCCGAGGAGGACGCCTTCCTCCGCGAGATCGTCAACCACGGCGTCGACGCCACGCTCAACACCGTCGGTCGGGCGGTGCTCCGCTACGTCGTGTCACCGCGGATGATCACGTCGCGCGCGCAGGAGATGTGGAACATCTTCCACGACTCGGGCCGGCTCACGGTGCTGAGCCTGACCGAGAACGAGTACGTGGCGCAGACGAGCGATTGGCCCAACCACGACGTCACGGTGTGCAAGATGTGCGGCGAGGCCCGCCGCCGCATCGTCGAGAAGACGGGCCTCATCGCCGAGGTCCGCCGCGAACGCTGCCAGGCCTGGGGCCACGAGGTCTGCACCTACCGCGTGAAGTGGCGCAAGCCGTAGGTCAGCCGCACTTGCGCTCGGCGATCATCACGCCGTTGCAGTCGTACCAGCCCTCGGTGGCGGTGCCCTTGCCCTTGCACTTGGGCGTGCAGCCCTTGCAACCGGTGCCGCGAGGCTTCTTCAGGCCGCAGCCGATCCAGGAGCCGTCCTCGCTGCAGCGAGGCGGGCACTCGTCCTCGGTGGCGGCAGCGGCGGTCGTGGGCTCCGCGCCGGGCGTGACCGTGGGCACGGTGGGCGCGACGTGCGGGCCGCCGGGGTTGTCCTTGTAGTCGCCGGCGCCGTTGGCGGGGCTCGTGGGCTTGGACGCCGCGGCGTTCACCCGGTCGGTGCCGACGCACGCGCCCACCGAGGCGAGCGGGAGGATCGCGAGCGCGAGCGCGACGAGGATGCGAGTCATGTACGCACGGTCGCGCGACCGGCGCGCTCCGTCAATGGGACGTGCTGCCGACGAGATCGACCACGACGCGATCCTCCTCGGCGGCGATCCACACCGTGTCGCCCGGCTTGGCTTGACCGCGGAGGAGCAGCTCGGCGAGCGGCGCCTCGATCCGTCGCGCGATCTCGCGGCGGATCGGCCGACCGCCGAGCGTCGGGTCGAACCCTCCCTGATCGATGATCAGCGCGAGCGCCTCGGGATCGACCTGCAGCGAGAGGCCGCGCTTGACGCGGATCTCCTCGGCGAGGCGCGCGAGCGCGAGCCGCGCGATCGCGAGGGTGTCCTCGCGGGTGAGCGGCGCGAACACGATCACCTCGTCGAAGCGGTTGTAGAGCTCGGGTGGCAGCGCGGCCCGAGCCGCTGCGAGCAGACGCTCGTCGCGCGCGACGCTGGCGGTCGGCTCGTTCGTCGCCCCGAAGCCGAGCCGGCGCGGCGCGCGTTCGTTGGCCGCGTCGGCGCCGAGGTTCGAGGTGAGGACCACGACGGTGTTGGTGAAGTCGACGGTGCGGCCGCGCCCGTCGGTCATCCGACCCTCGTCGAGCAGCTGGAGCAGCGCCTCGAGCACGTCGCGGTGCGCCTTCTCCATCTCGTCGAACAGCACGACCTGGTACGGCCTGCGGCGGACCGACTCGGTCAGCTGCCCGCCGTCCTCGTGGCCGACGTAGCCGGGCGGTGCGCCGAGCAAGCGCGCGACGGAGTGCGCCTCGCTGTACTCCGAGAGATCGATCCGCGTCATCGCGTTGGCGTCATGGAACAGGACCTCGGCGATCGCCTTGGCCGTCTCGGTCTTCCCGACGCCGGTCGGTCCGAGGAGCAGCGCCGACAACAGCGGGCGTCCCCCGCGCAGCCCGGCCGCCCCGCGGCGAAGCGCGCGGGCGATCTTCTCGATCGCTTCGGTGTGCCCGACCACGCGCGCCGCGAGGTGCTTCTCGAGCTCGAGGAACCGCTCGCTGTCGCGCTCGAGGAGCCGCGCGATCGGAACGTCGCCCATTTCGGCGACGACCTCGGCCACCGCCTCGCGACCGACCGAGATCCGACCGTTGCGGCGCGCGCGCGCGCCGGCGAGATCGAGCGCCGCGATCGCCTTGTCGGGCAGCGCGCGCGAGGGAACGTAGCGGACCGTCCAGGCGACGGCGCCGTCCTTGGCCGCGGCGTCGAAGCTCACGCCGTGGTGCAGCTCGAGCACGCGGCTGGCGGAGTCGATCACGCGGCGCGCGGCGCTCTCCTCGAGCTCGGGCACCTCGACGATCGTGAAGCGGCGGGCCAGCGCGGCGTCGCGCTCGATCGTCCGCCGATACTCGGTCGAGGTCGTCGCGCCGATGCACGGCAGCTCGCCGCGCGCTAGCGCGGTCTTCAGCTCGTTGGCCGCCTCCTCGCCGCCGTCGCCGCCGAGCAGGGCGTGGATCTCGTCGAGGAACACGACGATGCGTCCGTGCGCCGCGCTCACTTCCTTGCGGATCGCGCCGAGCCGTTCGGCGAGCGCGCCGCGGACGCCGGTGCCGGCGAGCAGCTCGCCGATCGCGATCTCGATCACCACCCGATCGTCGAGCCCGCTCACGCCGGCGCCCTCGGCGATGCGCCGCGCGACGCCGTGCGCGATCGCGGTCTTGCCGACGCCCGGCGCGCCGACGAGGCAGGGGTTGTTGGCGTTGCGCTTGGCGAGGACGTCGAGCGCGCGATCGATCTCGGTGTCGCGGCCGACGACCGGATCGAGCTCGCCGCGGGCGGCCGCGGCCGTGAGGTTGACGCCGAGCGCGGAGAGCGTTGGCGTGGCGCGCGGATCGAGATCGAAGCGCGTGGGCTCGGCCGGCGGCTTCTTCGACAGCTCGCGCCCGCGCCGCAGGTTCTTCGGCGCCTTCGCGATCGGGCGCGCATCGATCAGGGCGGGGGGCGGGGGCTCGGACTCCACCTCGGCGACCGGCTCGGGCGCGGGCGGCGGCGCGCTCGGTCGCGCGTTCGGCAAGGGTCGCGACGGGGGCAGGGGGCGAAGCGTCGTCGTA
>JALHOE010000043.1 GCA_022843175.1 Deltaproteobacteria bacterium | reverse complement strand
CCGGGCATCGCCGCCGGCTACGCGCTCGCGCGCTATCGCGGGCCGCTCCGCGGCGTGCTCGAGACGATCCTCTCGCTCCCCCTGGTGCTCCCGCCCACCGCGGTCGGCCTCCTCCTGCTGCAGGCGCTCCGCCCCAACGGTCCGCTCGGCGCGCTCGGCAAGCACGTGGTGTTCACCTTTCGCGGCGTGGTGCTGGCGACCGCGGTCATGTCGTTCCCGCTGCTCGTCCGCTCCGCGCGCACGGCGTTCGAGGAGGTCGATCCGCTCCTCGTCAAGGTCGCGCGCACGCTCGGCGCCTCGCCGTTCGCGGCGTTTCGTCGGGTGTCGCTGCCGCTCGCATCCCGCGGCGTGGCGGCCGGGCTGCTCCTCGCGTTCTCGCGCGCGCTCGGCGAGTTCGGCGCGACGATCCTGGTGGCCGGCAACATCGAGGGCGAGACCCAGACGCTCGCCCTCGCGATCTTCCGCCGCACGCAGGCCGGCGACGACCCGGGCGCGCTGCGGCTGGTGTGGATCACCGTCGCGCTCGCGTTCGCGGCGGTGTGGACGACCGAGCTGTTGATGCGCCGAAGGAGCCCCGCGCCGTGATCGAGCTCGACCTCGACGTCCGTCGCGACGACTTCGCCCTCCGCGTCGCGACCACGATCGACGCGCGCGCCGTCGCGATCCTCGGCGCGTCCGGGGCCGGCAAGAGCACGCTCCTCGAGAGCGTCGCGCTCGGCTCGGGCCGCGTGATCGTCGACGGGACCGACCTCTCTGCGCTGCCGCCGCATCAGCGCCGCGTCGGCTGGGTGCCGCAGGAGATCGGGCTGTTTCCCCACCTGGACGTCGCCGGCAACATCGCGTTCGGCGCCCGCGTCGCCATCGACGAGGCGCTCGATCTCTTCGAGCTCCGCCCGCTGCTGCGCCGTTCGGTCACCACGCTCTCGGGTGGTGAGCGGCAGCGCGTGGCCCTCGCCCGCGCGCTCGCGAGCGATCCGCGCTTGCTCCTCCTCGACGAGCCGCTCGCCGCCGTCGACGTCGCGCACCGCGGCCGCATCGTGCCCTTCCTGCTGCGGCTCCACGCCAGGGTCCCCGTGCTGCTCGTGACCCACGACCTCGGCGAGGCGGCCGCGATCGCGACGCACGCGCTGGTGCTCCGTGGCGGCAAGCTGCACAGCGTCGGTCCGATCACGTCGGCGCTCGCCGCAGCGGTCCCCGACCTCCGCGTCGACAACCTGCTCTCCGGCGAGGCGCGCGACGGCCTGCTCACGCTCGCGAGCGGCGACACCATCGCGGTCCCGCGCGGCGCCGAGGGCCGCGCGACCTACGCGCTGCCGGCGTCGGAGATCATGATCGCCACCGAGCGGCCCGCGGCGATCTCGGCGCGCAACGTGATCCCGGCGCAGATCGCCGCCATCGACGCGGTCGGCGACGACGCGCTGGTCGAGGTCGACGCGCTCGGCGAGCGGCTGCGCGCGAAGCTCACCGACTCGGCGGTCGATAGCCTCGCGCTCACGCCGGGACAGCGCGTGTTCCTGGTGATCAAGAGCCACGCGCTCGAGCGCGTGTAGCGGCTACTTCGCGTGCTTCTCGATGAGGCGGCCGAGGCGCGGGGCGGCGGTCTCGACGTGCTTCTTCGCCGTGGGGCGGAGCTTCTCGTAGGTGCCCTTCACGACGCCGCTCTTGGCCTTCTTCGCCTTCTCGTCGGTGATGGCGAGGAGCGCGTCTGCGACGCGGCCGGCGTTGGCCTCGAAGTACGCGGGGACCGGCTTGTTCTGCGCGACGGCTTCGGCGTGGATCGGGTCGAGCCCGAGGGCGAACTCCGGCAGGAGATCGTTGACGACGTGGCGGATGAAGCCGGGCTTGATGCCCTTGACCGCGCCGTAGCCGGCCTTGATCGCGAGGCCGGAGAGGCCGCTCTTCTCTTTCACTTCTTCGTCGATGAGGGTGCAGCAGTCGTCGACGACAACGGGCTTCTTGGTTTCGTCGTTCAGCGCTTCGGTCAAGCTGGCCATGGCGGACGCTCTACTATGATTTTGCGCTCACAGCGACTCGCAGACGAATCCCTCCTTCGGGCCGTCCGTGCAGTCGACGTCGTTCCAGGTGCCGTCCTTGCGCACGACGACGCAATCCTCGGCGAACAGCCAGTTGTCCGGCTGCCACCCGGCCCAGCTCGTGAAGCCGGGCTTGCTCTTGTCGACCCAGACGAAGTTGCCCTCGTCGTCGCGGTCGGTGAGCCCGATGTGGAACTGGTCCTTCGACTTGCCCTTGAGCTGGCCGAGGATGAAGTCGTGCTCCGGTCGATCGGAGACGACGGCGAGGTCGTAGCCCGCGATGCGGCAGGTGTTGCGCGCCTGATCCCAGTTCGCCGTGTTCTCGCAGAACAGATACTCGTGGCCGAGCCGAAAGCCGACGGTGCAGCCGGGGAGCGGCGACGGCGCGTCGAAGATGGGCCCCCCGTCGCCGGTCGGCGCGTCCGCCAGGGGCTTGGCCGTGTCGACGGCGACATCGTCGACCGCGACCGCGGTGTCCTCCTCGATCGCAGTGTCGGGCTCCGCGGCGTCGCGCATCGGAGCCGCGCCGAGTCCGCGCGCATCGACGCTGCAGCCCAAGAGCAGCAACAAGCAGACGGCGGGACTCAACCGAACCACGGGTGCGATCTTGGCGCACCGCGGCATCCCTGTCACGGGCGTGAACAAAAGAAGACGTCCCCCTGCGAACGCGGGAGGACGTCGTTCGCAGTCGCTGCGTAGAGCTCTACGCGCCGTCCATCTCGGCGTTGGTCGGCGGAAACACGCTCTCGACCTTGCCGTCCTTGTCGAGGACCACGATCTCGTGGACCGTGCCGCGCGCGAGCGAGTAGGCGGTGTGCATCGCGTCGGCCTTGGTCTCGCGCATGGTCGGTGCGATGTCCGCACCGTCTGCCTCGACCTTCCAACCGTTGACGAGAGGACGCACTCGATACGTGGTGAGCTCCATGGCGCGCCCAGTGATGCACCTTCAGGGCCAAACGGACAAGTCTTTGCGCGTCACTGGGGCGTAACGCATCGCCCCGCGTCAGAGCGCGGCTGTCTCCTCGAGCTCGCGGGCGCGCGTCTCGGGTAGGAACGCGAGGATCATCACGAGCGCGATGAGCGGGAAGACAGCCGTGATTCGCACCGCCGCGCCCCAGCCGGTCTGCCCGGCGATCACGCCGACGAGGGCCGGCGACGCGACGTAGCCGATGCGACCGATCAGGTTGTTCGACCAAGCGATCGCGTCGCCGCGGAGCTCGGTGGGGAACAGCTCGGTGTTGAACGCGTTGAGCACCGGGAGCACCGCGCTGGCGCCGAAGATGGCGACGACGAGGGCCGCGGTGAGCGCTGTGCGCTCGTGGAACCCGTACGCACCGAGCACGCCGAGCGCGGTCGCGAGGAAGATCACCACGGCCCCGCGCCTTCGCCCGAAGCGATCGAGAAACGGTCCGACCGCGAACACCATCGGCATCGAGAACACGGCGGCGATGCTGATCGACATGCCAACCTGCGCGTCGGTGAGGCCGCGCTCGGCGAGCGCGAACTCCTTCCAGAACGTGATCGCGTTCTGCGTACAGACATACGTCGCCATCCAGATCAGGCCCATCCGCAGCAGACGGTGGCGATAGGGCGAGCGCCAGATCGCGGTGAACCCACGCGGCGCACCCCGAACCTGCTCCTCGAACCGCCGCGTCTCCCGGAGCCCGCGCCGCGCGAAGATGAGGATGAGGAGCGGGAGCACGCCGAGGAAGTACGGCGCGCGCCACCCGAGCCGAGTTGCGAGGAGCAGCGGCACGGTGCCCGCGCACAGAATGGCGCCGAGGCTCGACAGCGCGTTGATCGCGCCGATCACCATCCCCCGGCGATCGGCGGGGAACTCCTCTGCCGCGTAGACGAGGCTCGTCGCCCACTCGCCGATGAGGAACACGCGCGCGACGAGCTGGAGCAGCGCGAACACATAGACGTTGGGAGAGAGCCCGCTGAGGCCGGTCGCGACGGTGTAGCCAGCGATGGTGACCGAGAGGACGCGACGACGCCCCCACCGGTCGGCGTGACGCACGAGGAGGTAGGCGACGACGGTTCCCACGTTGATCGTCGCGACCATCGCCCCCGCGCCCTCGCGCGACAGGCCGAACTCGGCGCGTAGATTCGGCAGGATTTGCGTCAGCGCCATGAAGTCGTAGCCCTCGAAGAAGGTGGCTACGCCGAGGAAGACGAACAGGCGCCGTTGATACGACGTGAGGGGGGTGCCCACCGCGCGAGTCTACGCCTACCCTCCGGGCGTGCGCCGATTCCTCCTCGCAGCAGCGCTCGTCCTCGCGTGCGCTTCGAGCCAGCCGAAGATGCCGACCACTCCCACGCCCGCCCCCGGGTCCTTCGACGAAGACGTCGCCTTCCTCGCCAAGCACGCGAAGGTGGTCGTGCTCGAGCACGAGAGCGGCGGCCGTGTCGCGGTGTCGCCGGCGCTGCAGGGCCGGGTCATGACGAGCGCGGCCTCCGCCAAGGGGCCGGGGCTCGGCTTCGTGCACCGCGCATTCTTCGAAGCGGGCAAGGTGTCGACGGCGTTCGACAACTACGGCGGCGAGGACCGCTTCTGGCTCGGCCCCGAGGGCACCCGGTTCTCGCTCTACTTCGCGCCCGGCAAGCCGCTCGACTTCGACCACTGGCAGACCCCGCACGCCTTCAACGAGGGCGCGTGGGACGTCTCCGAGCAGACCAAGCAGCGCGTCGCGATGCGCAAGGCGTTGAGCCTCACCAGCCACGCCGGCACCCCCTTCAACGTCGCCGTGGAGCGAACGATCGACCTCATCGACGGCGCGCGCGCCAAGTCCGCGCTCGGCGCCGCGGTCCCCGCGGGCGTGCAGTGGGTCGCGTTCGAGTCGCGCAACGCGATCACCAACTCCGGCAAGGAGCCGTGGACCCGCGACAAGGGCCTCGTCAACGTGTGGATCCTCGGCATGTACGCGCCGTCGAGCGACGCGACGACGCTTATCCCCTTCGATCCCAAGGGCGAGGGACCGATCGTCCGCGACGACTACTTCGGCAAGGTCCCGAGCGACCGGCTCGCCGTGAAGGAGGACCACCTCCAGTTCAAATGCGACGGCCAGCACCGCAGCAAGATCGGCGTCAGCCCGAGCCGCGCCAAGAGCGTCCTCGGCAGCTACAGCCCCTCGGCCGGGCTGCTCACGATCGTGCAGTACGACGGGCCCCGCCCCGGGGTCTACCCGAGCGGCGTGTGGAAGGAAGACGCCGATCCGTGGGCGGGCGACGTCGTCAACGCGTACAACGACGGACCGGTCGCTCCCGGCAAGCCCTCGCTCGGGGGGTTCTACGAGCTCGAGACGTTGTCGCCCGGCGCCGAGCTCGCGCCCGGAGCCACGCTGGTGCACACCCACCGCACGTTCCACTTCGTCGGCTCGCGCGACGCGCTCGATCCGCTCGCGCGCGCCGTCCTCGGCGTCGCGCTGCCGTAGCATGGCCCAGGTCGCCGCCCGCAAGCGCGCGTATCACCACGGCGATCTCGCGCGCGCGTTGATCGACGCGGCGCTCCCGCGCATCGAGAAGTCGGGCGTCGAGGCCTTCACGCTACGCGAGGCGGCGCGCGCGGTCGGCGTCACCCACGCGGCTGCATATCGTCATTACGCAGACAAGCGCTCGCTCCTGGCGGCGATCGCCGAAGAGGGCTTTCGCGCGCTCGCCGCCGACCTGCGCGAAGCAGCGCAGAGCGACGGCGACGCGCTGGAGAAGCTCGCGTCGATCGGCCGTGCATATGTTCGTTATGCATTTCGCGAACCGGCGCGCTTTCGGGTCATGTTCGGGCCGCGCCTCAATTACGACCGGCGCTTTCCGGCGCTCGAAGCCGAGGCTCAGCGTGCTTTTCGTATCCTGCTCGACGCGATCGAGAGTGGTCAGCGCGACAAGACTCTGATTGAGGGCGTGTCGCGCGATCTCGCCAACTCGCTGTGGACGACTGCGCACGGCTTTGCATCGCTCGTGCTGCACCGGAAAATTATCGTGCGATCGGCCGCGCGCGCAGAGGCGTATTTCGTGGAGATCGTGGCGCCCGCGCTCGCTGGTTTGAAGCGGCGCAAGTAGACGCGTCGCGGCAAGGTCGCGTCATGCGACGCGCGAGTTGACCGGCCCACGGCTCAGCTCACAATGCCGCCCCATGCGCGCGCCCCTCTTCGCTTTCGTAGTCCTCGCGGTGGGTTGTGGTGCCGGCAAGGAGACCGACGGCACGGGCTCCCTGCGAGACAGCGGCGGGGGGTTCGAGCCCGACACCTCGACGGGCATCGAGCCGGGTGAGGACGGCGCGGTCGGCTTCGACGTGACCGACGACGTCGCGATCGACAGCAAGCTGCTGTCGGACGCCGCGTGCGCCAAGAGCACCGTCGCGGCGAGCCGCCCGCCGGTCGACGTCATCGTCGCCGTCGACACCTCCGGCTCCATGCAGGAGGAGTCGGTCAACGTTCAGAACAACATCAACAAGATGAGCGACTTCCTCAAGGCGTCGGGGGTCGACTACCGCGTCGTGATGATCGCGATGCCGCCGAACCCGCTCTTTCCGCCGGGGTTCATTCCGGCCATATGCGTGCCCCCTCCGCTCGGCGGCCCGAGCTGCGCGTCGAATCCGCCGCTCTACCGCCAGGTGCCCAACGAGGTCGGCTCGAAGGACGCGCTCAAGGTCATCCTCAGCACCTACGACACGAAGGGGAAGTGGGACGACTTCCTTCGGCCCGACGCGTTCAAGGCATTCATCGTCGTCACCGACGACAACGCCTCGGCGCCGACGCCCGAGCCGATTCACACCACGTTCGACGCCGAGCTGCTCAAGCGCGGCAGCGGCACCTTCGGCACGGCGACTGCGCGCAAATACATCTTCTATCCAATCTGCGGCGCCAAGGACTCGGACAACTCGCAGAAGTGCGGCGACGGCATGGTCAACAACGGCCAGGTCTACGTCGACCTCGCCAAGCTCACCGGCGGCCGCAGCTACGAGCTGTGCAACAAGGACTTCGGTCCCGCGTTCAGCGGGGTCGGCAAGGGCCTCGCCGCAGCGGTCGCGTGCGAGATCCTCGTGCCCAAGCCGCCGCCCGGCGAGACCTTCGACCCCACCAAGGTCAACGTGACGTACACGCCGTCGAGCGGCGCTCCGGTGACGATCGAACAGGATGCGAGCAAGCCGTGCGCGGGAGGCGCCAACGGCTGGCAGTACAACGCGGACAAGACGAAGATCGTCCTCTGCGGCGACGCGTGCACGAAGCTCAAGGCCGACCCGACCGGCAAGGTGAGCGTGGAGCTCGGCTGCGCGACGAAGATCAAGCCGCCGATGTGATCGGCGTCGACGTCGGCCGCCGGAAGAGGCGCTCGCTGACGCGCGCGCCTGGCCGGTGCGGGGAGCGGCGCTGGGCGCGCAGCCCATAGGCGCGCGCGTAAGCGAGCGCCTGGCCTCGGGCGCCACTTGACACCCACAGTGTAGGCGCTAGTCACTCTTGTCTGAGTGACGCCATGAAGACCAAGCTTCTCCTCCTCCTCTCGCTCTCCCTCTTCGGTTGCGCCCTCGAGCGCGGTGCAGACGAGGAGTCGCCGTCGTCGGCCTCCGAGAACGCCGTCGAGACGGTCGCGAAGATCCGCTTCGACGCCGCGTTCAACGAGACGGTCACCGGCACGCTGCGCGCCGGGAGCAAGGTCGAGATCACCTACGACCCCTCCCGCCTCACGGCGTGTCGCGGCACCGAGGGTGGCAGGCCGCAGTGGGGCATCGGCGGCCACTGGCGAATCGGCGGAGACGCGGCGGCGAGCTTCCCCATCGCGGGCGTCATGGAGCCCGCGGGCAACACCGTCACCCTCGAGCTCCCGCGCAGCGGCGAGCTGGAGCTCTGGTTCGTCAACACCAGCAAGTACGGCTGCGTCGCCTACGACTCCAACTACGGCTCGAACTACCGCTTCCGCGTCGAGGCGCCGGCCAACGCGCCCGGCTTCGTCGGCAACGCGTCCGTCGTCATCTCGCGCGAGACCTGCCACGGCGGCCTCGCCTGCGAGCACAATCGCCAGCCGCTGAGCGGCGGCTTCCGCTTCGAGACGTGGGCGCGCCAGCGCGCCCTGATCGCCGGCGCGTACTTCGACGTGTGGAAGCAGGGCGTCACCGACTTCGACAACCCCGACCTGTGGAAGCAGCTCGACGCCAAGGTGTTCTATCGCCAGGTCGGCGCCACCGCCTGGGCGTGGTCGTACGTCTCGCTCGAGAAGCGCGTCGGCAACGACGCGCGCTACGTCGTGCCGCTCCGCTCGATCGACCCGCTCGGCGGCCGCACCCGCACCACGCGCGCCGACTGCCCCGCGGGCCCGATCACCGAGACGGCCGACGGCTTCTACGTGCAGACCGACGTCGAGCTGTACTTCACCGTGAACGGCGTCACGACGCCGACCTATCGCGGCACGTTCGTCGACTACAAGGATCTGTACAAGGTCTGCCTCTGAGGGGTCCCCGCCACGTCTAGCGCTTCTTGGCTGACTTCCGGGCGAGGAGCGCGTCGAGGCTGCCCACTCGGTGGCCGAGCATCTTCGCCATCACCGGCTCGACGTCCTGCTTCTGACGCTGGGCGAGGAGGGTGATGTCGAGGGCGATCTGGCTCGTGGCCAGCTCGGCGATCGCCGCCGTCGCGCTCACGACCGCCCCGTCGGCGACGCCCTGCTCGGTCGCCCCGACCAGTGTGCGCGCGTCGTCGGAGACGACCACGAGCCGGTGCTTCCAGAACGCTTCGAGGTCGGACTCGCCCACGCCGTAGCTGAAGACGTGACCGGGGAGATCCTCGGGGAGCGCGGCGTGGGAGAAGATCACCACGAACACCTTGCGCTTGTTGGCCTTGCGCAGCTCGGGCGCGAGCTGGGCGAGCTCGCGCGGCCAACCGCTGATCACGAGCTGGGTCTTGGCGGTGACGACCAGCCGCTCGGCCTCCTCCATCACCCGCAGATAGCCGCGGACGCCGTAGACATCGGGGGAGTCGGGCGTGGTGTCGAGGCGCTGTGCCGCGTCCTCGAGCGCGCCCGCGCTCGCCTCGAAGCGCTTCTTGAGGAGGGCGACGAGCCCCTCGGGGGGGGTCGCGACGAAGCGCTCCGGCTCGCCGTCGCGCGCGGCCATCGACCGCGCCGCCCCGGTCTGCACCAGCTTGCGCAGCACCCCGTAGACCGCGGAGCGCGGGATGCCGGCGTGCTGGCCGACCTCGTAGCCGGTGGAGGCGCCGCGTTGAAGCAGGGCGGCGTAGGCGCGCGCCTCGTTCAACGTGAAGCCGAGGTCTTCGAGAGGGGGGATGAGCGTGGCGATGGTCACGGCGGGCCGAGTCTACAATGCCACCGATGAGTGAGCGCCTATCGCGTCTTGTTCGGGCAATCGCGGGCGAGCCGCGGCCGTGTGCGTTCGTCGATCTCGACGCGTTCGAGGCCAATATCCAGCGTTTGCTGGTCCCGGTCCGCGAGAGCGGCAAGACGCTGCGCCCGGCGACCAAGTCGATCCGCAACCCCTCGCTGCTCCGTCGCCTGGGCGAACGGGAGGGGGTGCGCGGGCTCATGACGTACTCCCCGCGCGAGACCCTATGGCTCGCCGAGCAGGGGTTCGCAGACCTCCTCTGCGCGTATCCGTCGGTGCAAGCCGCCGACGTCGACGCGCTCTCGGCGGCGAGTCGGCGCACCGCCGTGCGCGCCGTGTGCGACGCCGTCGAACAGCTCGCGGCCCTCGACGCAGCGGCGCGGCGCGCCGAGACGGTGGTGGGGGTCGTCGTGGAGATCGATCTCTCGTATCGCCCGGTCGAGCGGCTTCACCTCGGCGTGCGACGGAGCCCGCTGCGCAGCGCCGCCGACGCGGTCGCGTTCGCCGATCGGGTCGCGACCTTTCCCGGCCTGCGCTTCGACGGCGTGATGGGCTACGAGGCGCACGTCGCCGGCGTCGGCGATCGGAGCGTCGCCAAGCGCGCCATGAAGCTCGCCGCGCGCCGCGCGCTCGAGCGCACGCGGCGGGAGCTCGGGCGCGCGCTCGAACATCGACTCGCCGTCTTCAACGGGGGCGGCACCGGCAGCGTGATGTGGGCCGCGGGCGAGCGCGCTCTGACCGAGATCACCGCAGGCTCCGGTTTTCTCGATAGTCACTTATTTGATCATTATGTGGATGTACCGCTGGTGCCCGCGGCGTTCTTTGCGTTGCAAGCAGTTCGACATCCGGCGCCGGGAATCGTCACCTGCACGGGCGGGGGGTACATCGCCTCGGGCGCGGCGGGCGAGGATCGACTCCCGATCCCCGTGTTTCCCAGCGGCGCGGCGCTGCTCCCGCTCGAGGGCGCCGGCGAGGTGCAAACGCCGGTGGCGCTGCCGCGCGGCGCCACTGTCGAGCTGGGCGGTACGGTGCTCTTTCGCCACGCCAAGGCCGGCGAGCTCGCCGAGCACTTCCACGAGTATCTATTGATTCGTGGTGAGACGATCGAGGCGCGCGCCCCCACCTATCGCGGACTGGGCCAATGCTTTCTTGGTTGAGTTGATGTGAATTGTAATGGCCATATCGATCGCAGGCTGACTAAGATGCCGCCCCATGTCCGCACTCCGCAGCGCAATCGCTACTCTCGCTGAAGACTTCGCCAGTAAGGTCCTCGCCGCCATTCGCACGGCTTCGCTCGGCGACATCGCCGCGCTCGGCGGTGGTGGTGCCGCTGCCGTTGGGCGTCGCGGCCCCGGCCGCCCCCGTGCAGCCGCGGCCGGCACGGCTGCCCCCGCCGCGCCGCGCGGTCGTCGTGGCGGTCGTCGTCGCCGCACCAACGCCGACCTCGAGGCCCTCGGCAGCCGCATCGTCGACACGGTGAAGGGCTCCCCCGGCGGCATGCGCGCCGAAGCCATCCGCGAGGCGCTCGGCGTCGCCCGCAAAGAGCTCCCGCGCGCGCTCAGCCAGCTGATCTCGTCGGGCCTCCTCAAGAAAGAGGGCGAGCGCCGCGCGACGACCTACTTCGTCGGCGACGGCTCGGCCCCGCGCGCGAGCAGGGGCGGCAAGAAGGGCGCGAAGCGCGCCGGCAAGCGCCGCTCCAAGAAGTCGGCCTGACGCGGCGGCGCGGCGAGCCTGATAGGCTCCCGCCGCGATGGATCTCTCCTTTACTCCCGAAGAGCGCGCCTTCCGCGAGGAGGTGCGCTCTTTTATCGCCAGCGCTCTGCCCGCCCATCTCAAGCCGAAGGCGGAGATCGACGGTCACTTCGAGATCGACGAGATCATGGAGTGGCACCGGATCCTTTTCCAAAAGGGTTGGGTCGCGCCGCACTGGCCGAAGGAATTCGGAGGGCCGGGCCTCGATGTCACGCGCCGGTTTATCCTGACTGAGGAGCTCGAGCTATCTGGAGCGCCCGCGCTGTTGCCCTTCGGGTTGGCGATGGTTGGGCCGCTTATCATGCAGTTTGGCAATGACGCTCAGAAAAAGCGCTATTTGCCAAAGATCCTCAGCGGCGAGGAAAAGTGGTGTCAGGGCTACTCCGAGCCCAACGCCGGCAGCGATCTCGCGTCGCTCAAGCTCCGCGCCGACGACGCCGGCGACCATTTCGTGCTCAATGGGCAGAAGACCTGGACGACGTATGCGCAATACGCCGATTGGATCTTCCTGCTCGCCCGCACCGACGCGAGCGCGAAGAAGCAGTCCGGGATCAGCTTCCTCTTGTGCGACATGAAGACGGAGGGCGTGCGCGTCCGCCCCACGCTCACCATCGGCGGCACCCACGCGTTCTGCGACACGTTCTTCGAGAACGTGAAGGTTCCCAAAGAGAACCTCGTCGGCCCGCTCCACGGCGGGTGGACGCTCGCCAAGGCGCTCCTCGGGCACGAGCGCACCCTGGTCGCGGCGGTCGGCTCGTCGGCGCGCACCCTGCTCCGCGCCAAGCGCATCGCCCGCGATACGCTGCGCGACGGCCGCCCGCTCTCCGACGACCCGCTCGTGCGCGCCAAGATCGCGCGCATGGAGTGCCGCCTCGAGGCGCTGAAGATGGCGAACTACCGCGCGATCGCCGGCGCCAAGCACGGGCACGCCCCCGGCGCCGAGTCGTCGATCCTCAAGCTGCGCGGCAGCGAGATCGTGCAGGGGATGTACGAGCTGTGCCTCGAGCTGATGGGACACAACGCGCTCACCTGGATGAACCCGGACGGCACGGTGCCCGGCTCCGAGCAATGGGTCGGTCCCAATTACAACTACCTGCGCGCGGCGACGATCTACGCCGGCTCGAACGAAATTCAAAAGAACATCATCGCCAAGTTGATCCTTGGTTTGCCTTCTTGAGTCGGAGCCGACGATGCAATTCGATTTGAGTGACGATCAGCGACTCCTCGTCGACACGGTCACGAGCTTCGTGAAGAAGGAGTCGCCTGTGGAGCGGTTCCGCAGGCTCCGCGACGAGGACTCCATCGGTTGGTCCCGCGAGGTCATGAAGAAGATGGGCGACCTCGGCTGGCTCGCGATCCCGTTCCGCGAGGAGCTGGGCGGTCTCGGGGGCAGCTTCGTCGACGTGGCGCTGATCCTCGAGCAGCTCGGGGCCGCGCTGGTCCCCGAGCCGTACCTCGCCTCGATCGTGCTCGGCGGCATGGCGCTCGCGCACGCGGGCAACGCCGAGCAGCACGGTCGCTACCTCGCGCCCGCCATCGAGGGCAGCAAGACGCTCGCCCTCGCCTACGCCGAGGAGGACGGTCGCTACGACCTCGCGCGCGTCTCCACCCGCGCCGAGAAGTCGGCGAAGGGCTACCGGCTGTCGGGCAAGAAGCGCTGGGTCCTCAACGGACACGCGGCGGACGCCATCGTCGTCGCGGCGCGCGTCGGCGGCGAGGTCGCGGACCGGGAGGGCATCGGCCTGTTCGTCGTCGACCGCGACGCGGTGAAGATCGACGTCGTCCGCACCATGGACGGCCACCGCGCCGCGATGGTGACGCTCGACGGCGTGGAGGTCGGCGCCGACCAGCGCCTGGGAGACGAGGGGCTGCCGGTCCTCGAACGGGTCGTCGACGGGGGCGCCGCCGCCGCGTGCGCAGAGGGGCTCGGCCTCATGAACGCGTCGCTCCGCATCACCCGCGACTACATCAGCCAGCGCGAGCAGTTCGGGCTGAAGATCGGCAGCTTTCAGGCGCTGCAGCACCGCGCGGTCGACATGTTCGTCGAGACCGAGCTCGCGCGCGGCACCACGATCCTCGCCGCGGTGAGGGTCGAGGACCCGGACCCGCGCGAACGGCAGCGCGGCGTCTCGATCGCCAAGGTGCACCTCGCGAGCGGCGGTCGCTTCGTCGCCCAGCAGAGCGTCCAGCTCCACGGCGGCATCGGGATCACGGACGAGGCCGACATCGGCCTCTACTTCAAGCGCATGCACGTCCTCAACGCGCTCTTTGGCGACGAGGACCATCACCTGGCGCGCGTGGCGGCGACGGGCTAGCACTCCCCCGCCGTGAAAGCGCTTCGCTCGATCGCGTGGGCCACGCTGCTGCTCACCCTGGCCGTCATCGTCTGGGGCGCATTCGTGCGCGCGAGCGGCTCGGGCGCGGGCTGCGGGAGCCACTGGCCGCTGTGCAACGGCGAGGTCGTCCCTCGCCCCAAGAGCATCAAGACGGTCATCGAGCTCACCCACCGCGCCACGAGCGGGCTCGCGCTGATCTTCACCGTCGTGCAGCTCGTCGCCGCCTACCGCACCGAGAACAAGCCGGTCCGCCGCGCAGCCGCGGCGAGCATGTTCTTCATGATCACCGAGGCGGGCGTCGGCGCGGGGCTGGTGTTGTTCGAGATGGTCGCCGGCAACAAGTCCGCGGCGCGGGCGCTGTGGATGTCGGCCCACCTCATCAACACGTTCTTCCTCCTCGCGTCGCTGGCGCTCACGCTCTACCTCTCCTACGAGAAGCCGGTGCCGCGCGTGCGCGGCCCGCGGGCGACGGCGGTGATCGCGCTCGCCGCCGGCATCCTCGCGGTGTCGGTCGCGGGGGCCGTGGTCGCCCTCGGCGACACGCTGTTCCCCTCGCGCTCGCTGGTCGAGGGCCTCGTCGCCGACGTCACGCCGGGCGCGCACTTCCTCGTTCGCCTGCGCGCCATCCACCCGATTCTCGCCGTGTTCGTCGGCGTCGCGGTGTCGGTGGTCGCCCGGTCGATCGCCGCCTCGAGCACCCCCGAGGTGCGCCGCTGGGCGCTCGCGCTGCAGGGGTTGTTCGTCGTTCAGATGACGGTCGGGGTGCTCAACCTCGTGCTGCTCGCGCCGATCGCGGTGCAGCTCGTTCACCTGCTCGTCGCGGACCTATATTGGATGGCGGCCGTGATCTTCGGCGCTGCGGCGCTCACCGTGGAGCAGGAGCAGCTCCGCGAGCACGAGGGCGTCGACCGGCCAATAGATCCGCGGCCGGGGGTGCTCGGTCGGTGACAGGCCCGCGAGCGGCCGGCAGCTGAGCACCGACCGCCGCCACTGCAGAGGGATCGCCGCGCGCCCGTGCACCGCGCCGAGCAGCGCGCCCGCGATGGCGGCGTTGGTGTCGGTGTCGCCGCCGCCGTGCACCGTATCGACGAGCGCGTCCTCGAGGGTGGACGAATGGAGCAAGCGATGAAACGCGTTCTGCAGCGCGACGCGGACCCAGCCCTGGTGCTTCTCGAAGTCGGGCGGCGCGCGTTCGGCGTCGCGGAGGGTCGTGAGCACGTCGGCGTGGAGCCGGGCGCGCGTCGCGAAGCGGAGGGTCGCTTGATGGATCTCGCGCGGGGTCTCGCCGGTCGCGATCGCGTAGGCGATCGCCACGCAGAACGCCGCGCACGCGTCGGCGCAAACCGGGTGAACGTGCGTGCGCGCGCTCTCCTCGCGCGCGAGGAGCGCGAGCGCGTCCGGCGTCAGCGCGTGACCGTACACGGCGAGCGGCGCGATGCGCATGAGCGAGCCGTTCGCCTGCGAGTCGGGGTCGAGATCACCGCGGAGCGCGCGGCCGATGGTGGTGCCGATGTCGAACGCGTCGGTCAGCCACGCCCGATAGGCGCTCATGATCGTCGCGTCGCGCGGCTCGCCGTCCCTCACGATCGCACGCGCGAGGAGCAACGCCAGCTCGCCGTCGTCGGTCGGCTGGCCGGCGGCGAGGTTCCAGGTGCCGCCGTCGACGAGCTCGCGCACGCCCTCGGGGTGACGTAGCGCGATGGCGCGCGCGTCGAGGAACTCCACGCGCTGTCCGAGCGAATCTCCGGAGAGGAGTCCGAGCAGCGCGCCCTGTGCGCGCGAGAGTCGATCGGCGTTGCGGAAGGCTCCGCCGGGCGAGAGCCGCGCGGGCGGATGGAACGGCGGCTCGGTCGGCTCCGGCTTGCGCTGGTAGATATCCCATTCCCGTGACGACAGCGTGACCGCGACCCCCTCGCTGCCGGCGAACACGCGACGGATCTCCGGGCACGGCGCATAGCGGATCGCCTGCCCGCCGGGCAGATAGCACTCGCCGCCCACGGCGCGGACGATCGCGTGGGCGCCGGCGATGTCCCAGGCATGACAGCCGTGGAGCCCGAGGCCGGCCTCCGCTTCGCCGGCGGCGCAGAGGGCGATTCGATACGCCAGGCTCGCGACCGGGCGGATGCGCGCGGGGCTGGTCGACTCGAGGTTTCTTCGCGTGAGCCGCTCGGCGCCACGCGCGACGGTGACGACGTCGAGCGGCGTGAGCACGCTCGGGAGCACCCGCTCCGGGACGATGCCTCCGTCGCGCCGCACCGGACCGTCGGCCGCGGCGACGATGAGATCGCCGCCGTCGTCGGGGAAGAGCGGCGCGTAGATCACGCCGACGACGGGCACGCCATCCTCGACCAGGCCGATCGACACCGCGCACCCGCGATCGCCCTTGAGGAACGCGGTGGTGCCGTCGTTCGGGTCGACGCACCAGAACCTACGCTCGCGCGGCTGCTCCGGTGCGGTCTCCTCGCCCTGGAACCCGTCGTCGGGGAACGCCTCGAGGAGCGTGCGGCGAATCTCCAGCTCGGCGAGCCGATCGACCACTGCCTTGTGGCCGCGACCGCGGGGGCCGCCGGCGCGGTGGAACTCGGCGCGGATCATGGCGCCGGCGCGCAGGGCGGCGTCGATCGCGACCGTGAGGGAGCGTGCGTAGTTCTGATCGGTCTCGCTCACGTCGCCGAGCAGCGTACCAACGCTCGTGGCTCTGTTGACCATAGCGCGCATGGAAGAGCCCTCCGCGCGGCCGATTCCGCGGGGCACATCCGCTGCAACAGGGACCCCATGGACGGCGGCGTGAAGGTGCTCTCGTTTCGCGGAATTCCGGTGCGCCTGCACTGGACGTTCTTCCTCATCCTGCCGTACGTCGCGTACTCGATGGCGCGACGCTTCGACGCGTTCGCCAACGACGCGAGCACGCACGACTACGCGCTCCTGCTGCCCCCCGCCGCGTGGGGCCTCATCCTTGCGATCCTGCTGTTCGGCAGCGTGCTGCTCCATGAGCTCGGGCACGTCGTCGTGGCCCTCGGGCAGGGCTCGCGCGTCCGCGGCGTGACGCTGATGATGCTCGGCGGTGTGAGCCACATCGACGGCATCTCCCGCGCGCCCCGCGCCGAGGCGAAGATGGCGATCGTCGGGCCGCTGGTGTCGCTGGCGATCGCGATCGTGGCCTACGCCGCGCACCTCGCGTTCGGCGGGCTGCCGGACGTGCAGTTCGGTCTCTACTACCTCGCGCAGATCAACCTCGGGATCGCGCTGTTCAACATGCTTCCGGCGTTCCCGCTCGACGGCGGCCGCGTGCTCCGCTCGATGCTCGAACAGCGCCGGGGCGCGGTGCAGGCGACCCACATCGCTGCCACCACCGGCCGCCTGCTCGCGGTCGTGATGGGACTGTTCGGCCTCTTGAGCGGAAACTTCCTCCTCGCGTTGATCGCGGTCTTCATCTGGGCCGGCGGCGCCGCCGAAGCACGCGCCGCGTTGCACCGCGAGCGCCTCGCCGGCGTGCGCGTGCTCGAGATGACCAACAGCTCGGTCCCGGTGATCTTCGCCGAAGAGACGCTCGCGCGCGCGACCGACGTGATGCTCGGGGCGCGGACCAGCGTGGTGATGGTCCGCGGCGCCGACGGCGAGATCGGCTTTCTCACCGCCGACCAGATCGCGTCGATCGCGAACCGCCATCGGGGCGCGGTCACCGCCGACGTCGTCGCGTCGATGAACGTGCCGGCGGTCGAGGCGTCCGAGCCGCTGGTCGCGACGATCGACGCGATGGACCAGCGGCAGCTACGCCACGTGCCGGTGCTCCGCGGCGACCGCGTGATCGGCGTGCTCTCGCGCGACGCCATCCAGCGCTACCTGCAGCTCGAGGGCGTGCTCCGCCCGAGCCTGCTCGACGCAGAGCGTCGTTCGCTCGCGTGATCCGCTGAAATCGATCAATTGCGCTTTCATCGGATCGCTGCCGTCATCTGCGCGCGACGTACCTACATCGACGCCGAAATGGCCTCGTGACGAATCGAGTGGGGGAAGAGCCCCCGGGGTGCGGGTATTTCCCCGCGATTCGCGTCGCCGCAGGGTTGGCTCGCGCGCTGCAAAGCGGAGTCGCTCATGACGCTCGTAGCTCGCTTCGCCGCGCTCTCGTTCGCCGCCTCGGTCGGCCTCTTCGCCATGGGGTGCGTCGTCGCCGAGGGCGAGGGTGTCGAGGGCGAGGACGACGAGGAGTTCGAGGTCGAGCCCGATGGCGACGAGCGCGCGGCCGAGTCCGCGTCGGTCGGCGTCGACTGCTCGGCCAAGCGCACGGACACCGGCTACAAGGGCGGCAAGGCGTACACCATCACGGTCGTGAAGGCCGACGGCAAGCCGATCGAGATCGCGACCGCCTCGATGTACGCGCGCATGCAGAAGGCCGCGGCGGCGTCGGGCGTCGCCATCCGCGTCGTGAGCGGGTTCCGCACGAACGCCGAGCAGAAGTACCTCTACAACTGCTACGTCACCAAGAGCTGCAACGGCGGCAACCTCGCGGCCCGCCCCGGCTACTCGAACCACCAGAGCGGCCACGCGCTCGACCTCAACTCGAAGGGCGCCGGCGTCCAGACCTGGTTGAACAACAACGCGGCGAAGTACGGGTTCAAGCGCACGGTCCCGAGCGAGCCCTGGCACTGGGAGTACTGGGGCGGCATGGTCGACGGCGGCTGTGGCGGCGGCGGCGGCGGCGGCGGCGCGACGCCCGCGCCCACGAGCGGCTGCACGTCGGCGACGCTCGGCAAGACCGTCCCGCTCAACACGTGCGTGCAGAGCAAGTTCGACGGCAAGTGGTACCAGTGCCTCCCCGGCAACGACTGGGAGATCCGCTGGAACGTGCCCGCCGCATGCGTGTCCGAGCATCCCCTGTGAGCCCGAGCGGGTTACGATGACCGCATGCCCGCGGTCACCGATCTCTGCGATACCCACCCGAACCTTCAGATCTGCGAGCCCATCTTCCGCGACTTCGGCGGCGCGCCCGCCTTCCACGGCCCGATCGCGACGCTGAAGGTCTTCGAGGACAACTCGCTGGTCCGCGAGTCGCTCGAGCAGCCGGGCAACGGGCGCGTGCTGGTCGTCGACGGCGGCGGCTCGCTGCGCTGCGCGCTCCTCGGTGGCAACCTCGCCGCGCTCGCCGAGAAGAACGGCTGGGCGGGAGTCATCGTCTATGGCGCGGTGCGCGATACCAAGGAGCTCGCCGCCGCGCGCGTCGGCGTCAAAGCGCTCGCGCCCCACCCAAAGAAGAGCGACAAGCGCGGCCTCGGCGACCGCGACGTCGCGGTTACGTTCGCAGGGGTAACGTTCAAGAGCGGCGAACACGTCTACGCCGACGAGGACGGCATCGTGGTCTCGTCGGCACCCATCGCCTAACCTCGGCTGCTTGCGTTCCTCGCGTCCGCCGCAGTCTGCTCCGCCGCCCTCGTCGGGATCGTTCGGCGCGTTCGCGGGGCTCGAGGGCCTCGCGGACGACTTCGCCCAACAGCGCTCGCTGGTCGGCGACAGCAACCGCATCTATGCGGCGCTGCTCCTCGAGCTGGAGTCGATCCTGTGCGGCCCGAACGCCGCGCCGGCGATCGTCGATCGTCTGGAGCGAGCGTGGCGGGAGCGGCGCTTCAACGCGTTCTACGAGCGACCGCTCGTGCTGCTCGCGTCCCTTCGCACCGACACGCTCAACACTGGGCCCAAGCACCCGCTCGCGCCCGCGCTCGACAACGACGAGGCGCCGGACGTCACCGCGATCTCGCGGGCGAGCGTGCTCGACGCCCTGAGCCCCGACCGGCTCGCGCTGTGGCTGATGGTCGCCACCCGACGCGTCCAGACCAACGAGGTGGGCCGCGCGGTCGCGTGGCGATGGCCCGCGCTGCTCGCCGGGTGCAACGACGGAGCGCGGCCGCTCGCCCTGGTCGACATCGGCGCCAGCGGAGGCCTCAACCTCGTCGCCGACCGCGTCCCCGAGGATTGGGTCGACGCCGTCGGAGCGCCGCTGCCGGTCGTTCGTAAGCCGCGCATCATCGCGCGCGTAGGCTTCGACACCCTGCCGCTCGACTTCACCTCCGACGAGGACGTGCGCTGGGCGCGCGCCTGCATCTGGCCGGGAGAGCAGGCGCGGCTTCAGCGCTTCGATCTCGCCGTGCGCGCGCTCCGCTCGCTCGGTCCCGCCGACGCGCCGCTCGCGCTCCACCGGCTCAACGCCACCCTCGTGCCCGCGCGGCTGCCGGAGCTGCTTCGCGCGATCCCCGGCGAGGCCGTGCTCCTCGTGTTCCAGACCGTGGTGCGCGCGTACATGGACGTCGAGCGACGCGAGGCGTACGTGCGCTCGATGCGGAACTGGGTCGCCTCCACGCCGCGCGGGCGGGTGGCATGGGTCGAGCTCGAGCTCGAGCCGGGCACTCCGAGCGAGCCGCCGGCGGCGATCACCGCCCACGTCCCCGACGGCAACGGCGGCGTGAGCGATCTCCTCCTCGCGCGCTGCAGCTACCACCCGAAGGAGATCGACGTCCGCAAGGGCGCAGCGCTGTTCCAGCGCGCGATGGCGTGGCGATGAAGATCTTGTTCTACGTCGACAGCGGCGGCTCGACCGGTGGGCCGGGCATGCATAGCGTGCTTATCTATAGGGCCTTCCGCAGGCATTTTCCCGAGGAAACGGGCCCCTTCGCCTTCGCTGCCGACCCCGACGACGAGGCGATCTTCCGGCGCGCGCTCGGCGACGACGTCGTCGCGCTCGACAGCCGCACGCTCGACGATCCCTCGGCCGATCCGGTGGTGCCCCGCGCCGACTTCTACCGCGAGCTGTGTCGCCTCGCGCGCAGCCACGGGTGCGATCACGTGCACATCCTCTGGGGGTTCGTCACGCCGGAGCAGGTCTCCGGCGGCGACCTGCCGTTGACGATCACGCTGTGCGACGCCACCGGCCGCGGCGAGGACGACGACATCGACACGATGTACTTCGGCAGCGAACGGTGGGAGCGCTACCTCCGCCACGCGCTGTCGGTGCGCTGCGGCTACCTCGCGATCTCCGACAAGACACGGCGTGACGCGCTGGCGAAGGGCGTCCCCGAGAGTGAGGTGGAGACCCACCACCTGTGGGTCTCGCCGGACCTGGCGCGTCACCGCACCGACGAGGTCTCTTCGTCCGTGCTCTATGTCGGCGCGCTCGCAGACTACAAGGGCGTCACTCACATCCTCGACTTCGCGCGCATGTACCCGGAGCAGCCGATCGAGATGTGCGGGTACCCGTCGGCCGACTTCCCCATCGACTTCGCCCGCTATCCGTCGGTCCGATTCCACGGCTACCTGCCGTACGACGAGGTCGTCGCCAAGATGGCGCGCGCCCGCGCCCTCCTCTACCTCTCCTACTCCGAGGGCTTCGGCCTCCCGATGATCGAGGCGCAGACGCTCGGCACGCCGCTGATCGTGAACCCGCGCAACCGGATGATCGGCGAGCTGCTGGCGCGCGGCTCGTACGTGTCGGTCGGCAACGTGGCGTCGCCGACGGCGTTGCGCGTTGCGATCGACGTCGCGCTACGCGATCGCGCCCCGCTGCGCGAGGCCGGCCTGCGGAATGCGGAGGCCTTTCAGGAGAGCGTGCGATTGTCTCGTTTGCGCGAGGCAATGGCACGATTCCACCGGCCACCAGGCATCGGACACACCTGAATCGGGCGGGGGTTGCGCCGTCCAACGCCCGCGCTAATACCCGCGCCCCAGCAGAGCCCGCCGTGACCCGAATCCTCATCCTCTCGTCGAGCACCTCGACCGTCGCCGCCCTCTCCGGCGTCGCGGGCGACGCGCGGCCCGACGCGTGTGTCGACGACGTGATCGCGGAGCTCTACGGCACGCTCGCGGGTGAGCTCGGCTACGAGGTCGCGCACGCCGAGGTCGGCAGCGCGGCGGAGCTCGAACGCGCGGTGCGCACGTTCCGCCCCACGGTCGCGTTCAACCTCTGCGAGTCCCTCGAGGGCGAGAGCCGGTTCGAGTCGGTCGTCCCCGTGCTGCTCCGGCGGCTCGGCGTCGCCTTCACCGGCAGCCCGGCCGATGCGCTGCGCACCTGCCTCCACAAATACGAATCCAACGAGGTCCTCCGCCGCGCGGGCGTCCGGGTGCCGTTCACCCGGCGGCTCCTCTCGAGCGGAGAGCTTGTCGCGCTCCCCCTGCCCGCCATCGTCAAACCCGACCGCGAGGACGGCTCGGTCGGCATCGACGCCACGTCGATCGTCCACGACCTCCCGGCCGCGCGCGCCCGGGTCGACGCGCTGATCGAGGAGCTGCACCAGCCGGTCGTCGTTCAGGAGTACGTCGCCGGCCGCGAGATCTCGGTCTCCTTCCTCGGTTACCCGGCGCCGCGCGTGCTGCCGCTCGGCGAAATCTCGTTCGACACCAGCGTCGAGGGCGGCCCCGAGATCCTCACCTACGCGGCGAAGTGGCACCCCGAGTCGGTCGACTTCGTGACCACCAAGCCCGTCGCGGCAGCGGTCGCTCCCACCGAGATGCGCAAGCTCGCGGCCTGCGCGCGGCGCGCGTTCACGGCGTTGGGCCTGCGGGACTACGGCCGCGTCGATCTCCGTGTCGACGCCGCGGGCGAACCGTGGGTCATCGACGTCAACCCCAACTGCGATCTCTCGCACGAGGGCGGGTTCATGCGCGCGGCGCGCCGCGCCGGCCTCGACCGCGCCGAGACGCTCTCGCTCATCGTCCGCGGCGCGCTGCTTCGTTCGGTCGAGGTGCTCGCGCGAGGCACCGCGTGAAGCGAGTCCGCGCGCTCCTCCCGGCCGACCGGAGCGCGCTCGAATCGATCTTGGTCGGTCACGCGGCCGCACCGCAGATCGCGCGCGATGCGTTCGAGCACGGTGCGCTCGGTTTGTTCGAGCGCGGTTCGCTCCGCGCGCTCATCGTGCACGCGCCCGTCGAGTTTGCGCAGCGCGCCCGCGAGCTGCGTTGGCTGGTCGCGCCGGGGCTCGACGAGCTCAAGGCGCTGCTCGACGCGCTTCGCGACGAGGTGCCCGAGGCATCGCTGCTGCGCTTCGTCGGCGGCGGCGTTCATCGCGGCGGCCTCGCGCCGCACGTGCTCGACGCCGCCGGACTCGAGCGCCGAGGGCGCATTCCGTCGTTCTTCGGGCCCGAGGACGATCTGCTCGTCTACTCGGCGGCGCTCGATGCGCATCCCTCCTTTCATTTCGATCCGACGAATCCGGCCCACCTCCACGACGCCGCCTTCGGCTACCGCGATTTCGTCGCCGAGCGCGACTTCCTCCTCGCGTGCGCGCGCACCCACGGCGGAAGGATGGTTCGACGCGTGGCCTCGTGGGCGTGCGCGAGCGGTCGGCACCTGCAGTCGTTCGCCGAAATCGGCGTCGACGGGGTGGGCATCGAAGACGACCTCGAGCAGCTCGAGCTCGCGGCGCGGCTCTACACCGACGCGCGCGCCTCGGCGGAGTGGTTCGCGACGGCGATCGACGCGCCGGTCGGCGCCGAGCCGGTCGATCTCTCATTCATCATGCTGTCGGCCGTCCACCGCCTCGCGACCGAGGGTGCCCTGATCGATCACCTGCAGAGCGCGGCGGCGTTGCTCGGCGACGGCGGCGTGCACGTGATCGAGGCCACCCACCCGAGCGACCTCCACCCCGACCACGCGAAGATCGTCGCCTGGACCGAGATGCGTCCGCCCTACGCGGTGCACTCGCGATTCCGCCTCGACATCGAGCGGCGCGCGCGCGACGGGACGGTCCCGGCCCTGCTCGACGTCCGCTGCCGCGAGCAGGCCACGGGCGCGATCGCGGGGACGCTGCAGCAGCAGGAGCGCTGGCTGGTGCCCGACGCGGCGCAGTGGGAGAACCTCGTCGCACGAGCCGGCGGCTTCAGCATCGCGGCGATGCTGGGCGACTTTCAGCTCGAGGTAACGTCCAACCAACCCGGCGCGTGGCGAATCCTGATGGTTCTGCGGAAGATCTGAGCGAGCTCGCGGGCGGCTCCAGCGTCGCCGCTCGCTTGCTGCAGATCGCGCTGCCCCTGACCATGGCGGGCGCCGTCCGCTATGCGGTCGAGCTGTCGTCGATCTACTGGATGGGCCGGATCGGCGTCTCTGCGATCGCGGTCGTGTCGTCGCTCAGCTACTTCCTCTCGCTCCTGCGGATGCTCGCCGGGTTCACCAGCGCCGGCACCTCCGCGGTCATCGGCCGTCTGCTCGGTGAGGGCCGACGCGGCGACGCGATCCAGATCGGGCAGCGGGTCACCGCGTGGGCGCCCGCGCTCGGCGTGGTGGTCGCTGGGATCGCGCTCCCCTGCGTGGGGCTCGTGCTGCGCGCGGCTGGCGTCGCCGTCGACGTGCGGCACTCCGCGGCGCTCTACCTCGCCGTGCTGCTGCTCGGGATTCCCTTCGCGTACGGGCTGCTCGCCATCAACGCCACGTTGGTCGGCCTCGGGCACGCGCGCTCGAGCTTCGTGGTCAACGTGATCTCCCTGGTCGTCGCGTTCGCGATGACGCCGGTGCTGGTGCTCGGCCTGCGCATGGGGCTGCCCGGCGCGGCGATCGCGCAGGTCAGCGGCGACGCGTGCGCCTTCGTGTACGGCGTCTACCGACTACGCACGCTCGTCGGCCGCGCCGCCTGGCTCCCGCTGCGGCGGCGGCTCTCGCGGCTCAGGTCGCTGATGCCGGTCCTCAAGGTCGGCACGCCGCTGACGCTCGACGCGGTGTTCCACGGCACGATCGGCTTCGCCCTCATCGCGTATCTCGCGCGCTACGGCAACGACTACGTCGCCGCCCAGGGCACCGAGGAGCGGCTGACCCAGATCCTCAACCTCCCGAGCGAGGGGCTCGCGCCGGCCACGGCGACGTTGGTCGGCTTCTACGTCGGCCGCGGGGATCGCGCCGCCGCGCGGCGCACGATCGGGATCGCGCTGGCGCTGATGGCCGCCTTCGCGCTCGGGGGCGCGCTGCTCCTGATGATCGCGCCGCGGCCGATCATCGCGTTCCTCTGCGACGACCCCGGCTACGTCGGGGCGGGTGTGCGGTTCCTCGGCATCGCCGCGATCGCCCTCATCTTCCTCGGCACGCGCGATCTGATGGACTCCTCGTTCGGCGGGCTCGGCAATACGATCCCGCCGCTGATCGTGGGGATCGCGATCACCGTCGCGCGATTCCCGCTCGCGGTCCTGCTCAGCCGTCGGTTCGGGTTCGGCGGGATGGGCGTGGCGTGGGCGATCAACGGGACGCTCATCGCGCAGGCCATCGTGCTGACGATCTGGCTGTTTCTGCGCTTCGATCGCTATGCGGCTCGGGTCGCCGAGGAGGACGCGCGTGCTAGCCTCGAGGAGGCGGCGTCATGATGAAGGTGAGCTCGCTCGATCTGTTCCCGACCCACGTCAAGGTCATCGACTTCGACGACGACCCGGTCCTCAACGAGGCCCTGCTCCACGTGGCGCGCAACCGGCCCGAGCTCAACAGCTCGCTCACCGGCCGCAGCGTCCTCGAGCTCGACGAGCCGTGGGTCGCACGGCTCCGCGCCCGCTACGACGCGGGTCTCGCGGCGTACCTGAAGGACACCCTCCCCGCGCGCACCGAGCCCAACGAGGTCGAGGCGTACGTGTTCTTCAACCACACCACCAAGACGTCGTTCACTCCCGTCCACGACCACCTGATCGAGGCCGACGTCGTCGCCATCTACTACGCGCACGCCCCCGCCCCCGAGTCCGAGCACCACGACACGTCGTACTACGCGATGGACGACGGCGTCCTCGTCCTGCACGACCCGCGCATCGACACCCGCATCGACCGCCGCGGCAAGGACCACCACCGGATCTACCCGCGCACCAATCGGATGGTCCTCCATCCCGCGTGCGTGCGTCATTCGGTCACCCCGAACCCCGGCGTCGAGCGCCTGGCGGTGACCTGCATGTTCGCGGTCAACCGTCGGGAGCTGTTCGAGGGCTACGTCCGCTACCCGCTTCCCTGACGGCAGACCACCTCGTCCCATGCCGCGGCGTTCAACCGGCGGAACGTGTCGCGGTCGATCGACATCGTGATCGCATGCTCGTCGTCCGCGAGCGCGCGGGCGATCGGCGAGCTGTCGAGCTCGTAGCCGAGGCGGCGTTCGAGCCTCTGCACGCGGACATTCTCGGGCTTGGGCTGCACGTAGACCCGCGAGAGGCCGAGCTCGCGGAAGGCGACGACGTGGGCGATGCGCGCGAAGACGCCGCCGAGCCCGCGCTCCTGACGCGCGCCGATCATGATCGAGAACTCGGCGTAGTCGTCGTGGATGTTGCGCAGCTCGACGTCGCCGACGAGCTCGCCCCTCACAAAGAGGAGGAAGCCGCGGGCGCGTCGCTCGCCGACGGTGCGCCAGTATTCGCGCACGTCGTCGTCGGTCATCTCGACCGTGTTTCCCATCATCGCCGCGTTCGCGTTGTACCAAGCGCGGAGCAGGCTCACGTGCGGCTCGACGTCCTCGGGCTCGCGCGCGACGTGGTCGCCGAGCGTCGCGATCACGGCTGCTTGCTCCGAAAGCGCTTGATCGCCGGCGCGAGGATCTCGCCGATCAGCGTGCGGTAGTCCATGCCGACGCTCTCGGCGATCAAGCAGATGTCCGACCAGCCCGGGGTCAGCCCGGGTAGCGGGTTGCACTCGATGAAATGCGCGCGGCCGCTTCCGTCGAGGCGAATGTCGACCCGCGCCACGTCGCGACAGCCGAGCGCCACGAACGCGCTGCGTGCCACGCCCTCGATCTCGCGCTGCACCTCGGGGTCGATCTTGGCCGGCGCCTCGTAGCGGATCTCCTCGTTGGGCTCGAGCTTGTGATCGAAGTTGTAGACCGGGTGCTTGACGTCACGACGGGTGAACACGATCTCCATCGGGGGGAGCACGCGCGGCTTCTTCTCGCCGAGCAGCGCGACGGTGAACTCGCGGCCGGGTAGGTACGCCTCGACCAGCGCGCCCTGCTTGTAGCGGGACGCCATGGCCGTCGCGAGCTCGCGCAGGTGTGACTCGTTCTCGGCGACGCTGGTGCCGAGCACGCCCTTCGACGAGCCCTCGGCGATCGGCTTCACGATCAACGGGAAGGTGAAGCTCTTGGGCAGCTTCTCGCGCCCGGTCGTCATCACCAGGAAGTCCGGCGTGGCGATCCCCGCCTCGCGACAGATCCGCTTGGCAAGCACCTTGTCGAGGGCGAGCGAGAGCGTCGCTGGATCCGACCCGCTGTAGGGGATGCCGAGCAGCTCGAGGATCGCCGGGATCTGCGACTCGCGGTTGCGACCGCGCATGCCCTCGGCGACGTTGAACACCACGTCGACGTTCGACGCGGCGAGGGTGCTCGCGAGCTCGGGCGTCGCCTCGAGGTCGATCACCTCGTGTCCGTGGGAGGCGATCGCGTCGTGGATGGCCTGGACCGTGGACGGCGAGTCGTACTCCGCCTCGTCGTCGGTGGCGCCGCCGTAGCCGGGCTTGATCCGCTTGAGGTTGAACGTGAGCCCCACCCGCAGGCCCGAGCGCTTGGCGCGGGTGGTCCTGCCGATGTGGTGGCGCGCCGATGCGTTGGCGACGATCGCCTCGAGGACGCCGTCGATCCGCTCGATGCCCGCCGCGCGCGCCAGCGACATGTACGTCGCGCCGTCGGCGAAGCTCGGGAGAGGGTCCACCTCGAGGAAGAAGACCTCGCCGGCGTCGCTGACCCGGAAGTCGATGAGGCCGTGGTCGGCGATGTCGAGGGCGTGGAACGCCTTCTCGCTGAGCGCGACGATCCGCTGGTGGAGCGCGGGCTCGAGGGACGCCGGCGCACGGACGCCGACGTCGCCGGACTCGCGCAGCTGGTAGTCGTAGAACGCGAACGGGCGGTCGCCGGTGCTCTTCGGGTCGAACACGTACTCGCCGGGCGGGAGAATCCCCTTGCCCTTCGGTCGGGCGAGCAGGCCGACCACGACGTCGCGGCCGGCGATGAACTCTTCGATCAGGACCCCGTCGGGGAATCGTTGGAGCGACGCCTGCACGCGCGCGGCGAGATCGCCGATCTTCGCGACGACGGAGTCGGGACCGATGCCGATCGACGACCCCTCGAAGTTCGGCTTGACGATGACCGGAAACCGCAAGCTCGACGCGTCGAGCCGGGTGCTCCCATCGTGGAAGATGCTGCGGGCGACGGGCACGCCGGCGCGCTCGAGCTTCTCCTTGGTGAGGCTCTTGTCGAGCGAGACGGTGCACGCGTAGGCGTCGGACCCGGTGTACGGGAGGCCGAGCTCGTCGAGGAGCGCGGGGTAGAACGCCTCGCGGAACTTCCCGCGGCGGCCCGACGCCATGTTCACCACCAGATCGGGGAACGAGGCCTCCAGGCGGGCGACGGCGCGCGCCGCGGCGCCCGACGCCTCGATCCGATCGACCTCGTGCCCGAGACGGGTCAGTGCCGCGACGACCGAGGCGATGGTATCGGCGCTGTCCCGCTCGGCCTCGGACTCGTCTTCGGCGCGAAGGCGGAGGTTGTAGGTGAGGGCGATTCGCATGCGCGGGCGAGGTTAGCGCCTCGCGCGCGGGGCGATCACTCGGTCGGTTCGGGGTTGCGCGAACGACGCGCGGCGCCCTTGCGGGCCGCGTCGCGCGCCTGGTCGCTCGTCCACCGGAACGCCGTCCCGCGCTCGTGCGGCACGCGGCCGGCGGCGCTGGCGCTCTCCGAGGTGAACTTGTTGGCGGTGCCACGGGCGTGCGCCGTCCGGCCGCCCTTGCTACCGAGCGCCCGGCGTTCCTCCGGCGTGAGCGCCGCGAAACCACGGGGACGATTGATCTTCTCGCTGGCAGTTTGCTCGCTCATTGGAAAACCCTCCGGACCAGCGCCGCAGAGCAGGGGTTGTGCCTCCCCCGCGGCCCGCTCGCGACGAGTACATCCGTGCCGAATTCCCCGTTTGCGCCGGCGACTCCCCAATGATCGTGCCGCGCTCTCGGCGCACTGTGTTACGCGAAAGCATGGCGCTGACTACGGTACTGGTGACGGGCGCGTCGAGCGGGATCGGCGAGGCCATCGCGCGACGATTCGCCCACAACGGTGCACGGGTCGTCCTCGCTGCGCGGCGACGCGACAAGCTCAACGCACTCCTCGGCGAGCTCCCCGGCGACCACCTCGCGGTCACCTTGGACGTGCGCGATCGCGCGGCCGTGGAGCGCGCGGTCTCCGAGCTGCCGTTCGACATCGACGTGCTCGTGAACAACGCGGGCCTCGCGCTCGGCATGGAGCCCGCGCACGCCGCGAACCTCGACGACTGGGAGCAGATGGTCGACGTGAACGTCAAGGGACTGCTCTACGTCACCCGAGCGCTGTTGCCGGGCATGGTCGCGCGCGACCGCGGCCACGTCATCAACCTCGGCTCCGTCGCCGCCAGCTACCCGTACCCGGGCGGCAACGTGTACGGCGCGACGAAGGCGTTCGTGAAGCAGCTCTCGCTCAACCTGCGCGCCGACCTCTTCGGCACCCGCGTGCGCGTCACCGACATCGAGCCGGGCATGGTGGCCGAGACCGAGTTCTCGCTCGTCCGCTTCCGGGGCGACGAAGAGCGCACGCGCAAGGTGTACGAGGGCGTCGAGCCGCTCCGCCCCGAGGACATCGCCGACCTCGTGCACTACGCAGCATCGCTGCCGCCGCACGTGAACATCAACCGGCTCGAGGTGATGCCGGTGATGCAGGCGTTCTCGCCGTTCGCCGTCAAACGGTCGTGATCACGGCTTCACGCCGGACACGCAGCAGCCCTCGTTCGGGCGCGCGGCGGGCGCCGGGTCCTTGAGCCAGCATTTGGCCTTCGGGCCCTGAATGCCGGGCTTCACGTACGTGAACGCCTTGCACTTCGGGTCCTCGTCGCACGCGGCGCGGCAGAGGTCGGCGTCGGCGTCGGGCAGATCGAAGGATTTGTAGTCGCCGCCGAGGCGATTCACGTCTTGCTCGAGATCGCCCCACAGCGCGGCCGTGCCCGTAGCCGTGGGAACGCTCATGCCCACGCACGAGACGGTTGAGGCGACCAACAGCAGCAGCGGGAACGACCTCGACATCCAACGCATCGAAGCGTGGATCGGCGGCGCACGCAATGCAGGGTGCTGGAGGCAACGAAATGAAAACTTCAGCGTTGGGCAACGCGGCGAGGCCGCCCGAGATGCGAGCCTCCAACGATGACTTCTCCCGTGACGCGGCCGCGGCGTATTTCGGCGCGCTCGGCCGTAGGCCGCTGCTCACCCGCGCCGCCGAGGTCGAGCTCGCCCAACGGATGGAGGCAGCCGAGGAGCGACAGCTGCGGGCGCTCCTCACCGATGAGGCAGGCATCGCGGCGTTGACCGCGCTCGGCGAAGAGCTGACGCGCGGCGAGATCGCGCCCGAGGACCTGGTGCGCGAGGCCGACGCCGCCGATCCGTCGTTCGATCCCGAGGTCGCGCGGGCGCGCATCCTCTCCGCGATCGAGAGCGTGAAGCACGCCTCTCCCGACGAGGCGCTCTCGGCGGTGCAGCGCATGGGCCTCGACCGCGAGACGATCCGCGCGTTGACCGCGCGCTTCACCGAACGCCTCGACGAACTGATCGAGAAGACCCCGTCGCTTCGCCTCGAGCGCGTGCGCCAGGAGGTCACGCGCGCCGAGCGGCACGTGCGTCGCGCCAAGGCAGCCTTCGTCGAGGCGAACCTGCGCCTGGTGGCCTCGCTCGCGCGGCGCCCCGAGTACCAGAACCGAGGCCTGCAGCTGCTCGACCTCGTGCAAGAGGGGAACCTCGGCCTGATGCGCGCCGTCGAGAAGTTCGACTGGCGACGGGGCTACAAGTTCAGCACCTACGCGACGTGGTGGATCCGCCAGTCGATCCATCGCGCGATCGCCGAACAGGCGCGCACGATTCGACTGCCGGTGCACCTCAACGAGACGCTGCAGAAGATCCGCACGGTGACCCGCCGCCTCTCGCACGTCCTCGAGCGCGAGCCCACGCCCGCCGAGCTGTCGGAGGCGACCGGTGTGCCTCTCGAGAAGATCATGATCGCGCTCGACGTCGTGCAGGAGCCCTTGTCGCTGCAATCGCCGGTGGGCGATGACGCCGACGCGAGCCTCGCCGATCTCGTCGAGGACCTAAGCGCCGCGGACCCCGAGGTCGAGCTGGTCGATCGCACCATCGTCGAGCACGCGCGCAACGCGCTCGGCGCGCTCAACCCCCGCGAGCAGAAGGTGATTCGCATGCGCTATGGCATCGAGAGCAGAGCCGATCATACGCTCGAGGAGATCGGGGCGGAGCTCTCGGTGACGCGCGAGCGCGTCCGTCAGATCGAGGGCGCCGCCCTCAAGAAGCTGCGTGAGCACCTCGGTGGGCGCGGCTACGAGACGTTGCTGCGTGGAGACTGAGATCTGCGTGCAACGCCGTGGCAGCGCGGGCCGCGCGTAGACGGCGTGGAGCTTGCTCGGGATCGCGATCCGCGATGCAAGTCATACTCTCCCTCGACGATCGTCCGCTCGCGGTGACACGAGCGGAGACGATCTTCGGGCGCGCGCCCGACTGCGACGTCGTGCTGCACGACAAGAGCGTGTCGCGCGTCCACGCCGCGATCCTGTTGGGTGGGAGCGGACCCGTGATCCGCGACCTCGGCAGCCGCAACGGCACGCGGGTCAACGGGCTGCGGCTCGGTAGCGATCGGCTCCTTGGCGCGGGTGACGAGGTGCACCTCGGGTGCGCGCGGGTGCAGGTGCTCGAAATCGCCAGCGTGCGTGGGCGCGACGACGACTGGCTCGCGGTGCAAGCGGAGCTGCTGCGGGCGGCGTCGACCGCGCAGCGCTACCGCGAGGCCGACGAGATCCTGTTCCGACTCGCCGAGGCGATCGAGGCTCAGTTGTCGCTCGACCAGCTCCCCGGCGACGACGCCTGCGACGCGGCGCTCGCCGCGGTGATCGACTACGCCCTCCTGCGCGCGCGGCCGGGGTGGACGCGGTGGGTGATGGGCGTCCACGCGAAGCTCGGCGCGGGAGTGGGGCCGGCGCTGCGGCGGTCGCTCGAGAGCGCGGAGGAGGAGCTGCCCGCGTCGGGGACCATGCCGATCGCGCGCGTCGCGCTCGGACGACGCACCGGGTAGCGCCGTCCGAGTACGCGCGACGGAGTCAGCGCACGATCTTGATGTTGAAGTCGGCGGACTTCAGCGCGCCGTAGAGGCGCACCCACAGCGGGAGGTACATCTCGGTGCCGCGGGCGTTGGTGATGTCGCCGAGGTCGGTGACGTGCTTCCAGCCGAACCACCCCTTGAGGATCTCGATCACCCGGCCCTTCGCGCCGGCGTCGTTGCCGCAGACGAACATGTCGTGATCGCCGCCGTTCACCTTCGACGCGTCGACCATGAGGAAGCAGTTCACCGTGTTGAGCGTCTTGACCACCTTGACGTCGGGGAACTCGCGCTGGACCTGCTCGCCGAGCGAGTCGGTGTTCGAGACCAGGAGGCTCGGGGGAAAGCCCTTCGAGAAGTCGAGCGGATTGGCGATGTCGATGAGGATCTTGTCCTTGAGGTTGTCCTTGCCCGCCGCGCGGAGCACGTCGAGCGAAGCGGCGCCGTTGCTGCAATTGAAGACCAGCTCGCCGAACGCGGCGGCGTCGGCGAACGTGCCCTCCGAGGCGCCCTTCCCCGCCTTCTGCGCCCACTCCACCGCCTTCTCGTTGCCCGCCGTGCGCGAGCCCATCTTCACCTCGTGTCCGAGCGCGACGAGCTTGCCGCCGATCGTGTTCCCGACCATTCCCGTTCCAAGCACCGCGATCTTCATGGGCCGTCTCCTTGGTTGTGAGTGCAGCCTATGCATCGTCCCGAGGCCCCACCATCCCCGCGGCGGTCGACACATCGTCAACCGTGGGTTAACAATCGGACCGTGGATCCGTTCGCCGGCGTCCTGCCGTTCCTCCACGTGGCCGAGGAGAAGTCCTTCCGCCGGGCGGCCGCGCGGCTCGGCGTCAGCACGGCCGCGGTCAGCAAGGCGGTGGCCAAGCTGGAACGCGAGCTCGGCGTCACGCTCCTCGAGCGCACCTCGCGTCACGTGGCGCTGACCCGCGAGGGAGAGTCCTACGCGGCGCGTTGCCGCGAGGCGGTCGACGCGCTCCGGGCCGGCCGCGAGGTCGTCGCCCGCGCGACGGGCGTCGCGGAGGGAGACCTGCGCGTGTCGGCGTCGGCGGTGCTCGCGCCGCCGGTGATCGCCGCGCTGCCCCGGTTCCGCGCGCGCTACCCGCGGGTGATCGTGCACCTGTCGGTTAACGATCGGCTGGCGCGGCTCGCCGAAGAGGAGATCGACATCGCGCTCCGCGTGGGCGATCTCGCCGACAGCGCGCTCGTGGCGCGCCGGCTGTGCGCGCCGCGCTGGACGACGGTCGCGTCGCCGTCGTACCTCGCGCGCAAGGGCACGCCCGCGAGCCCCGCCGAGCTCGCGGAGCACGACTGCCTCTACTTCGTGACGCCGCGGGGCAAGCCGCGGCCCTTCGCGTTCCGCGAGCACGCGCCGCTCGAGCCGGACGGAGTGCTCTACATCGATCAGGGCGATCTGCTGCTGCAGGCCGCCGCCTCCGGCCTCGGCGTTGCGCAGGTGCTCGACTTCATGGCGGCGCCGCTCCTCCGCGATGGACGGGTCGTCGAGCTCCTCGGCGAGCACGCGGCGCCGGGCGCCGGCGTCCACGCGGTGTGCCTGCCGCGCCGCAAGAGCGTCCCGCGCGTGCGCGCCTTCCTCGATTTCGTGGCAGAGGTGTTCGATCCAAGGGATGGGAATAAGATCCCCCCGCTGCGAAGGGCGAACGAGAAATAGCGCGGCGTTGCGCCGGGCCCTATCCTGCCTATGGTGGAGGCAGTGGGTCACTCGAAGTCGCGCGCCGGTCTGTTCCTGCTGATCTCGGTCGCAGTGACAGTGCTGCTCTACGTCGTGCCCTACGGCCAATACATCGGCTACCCGCTGATGCTCGTGTCCACGCTGGTGCACGAGCTCGGTCACGGGGTCGCGGGCGTGCTCGTCGGCGGCGATTTCCGCTCGTTCGAGATGTGGTCCAACGGCGCGGGCGTCGCGCACATCAGCGGGTACGACGGCCGGTTCGCGCGCGCCTTCGTCTCGGCCGGCGGGCTGTGCGGGCCCGCGGTGGCGGCGGCGGTCGGCTTCGCCATGGCGCGTGGCGAGAAGCGCTCGCGGTGGATGCTCGGCATCCTCGGCGGCCTGCTCCTGTTCGCGGACGTATGGATCGTGCGGAGCCTGTTCGGCTGGTTCTTCGTCACGATCTTCGGCGCGCTGCTCCTCGCCATGGCGTGGAGGGCGAGCGCTTGGGCCTCGCAGCTCACCCTGTTGTTCCTCTCGGTGCAGCTGTCGCTCAGCGTGTTCTCCCGCGGCGACTACCTCTTCACCCCGGTGGCCAACACCGGCGCGGGCACTTTTCCGTCCGACGTCGCCAATATGTCCAGTGCGTTGTTCCTCCCGTATTGGTTCTGGGGCGCGCTGTGCGGTGCGTTCTCCGTCGCGGTTCTCGGCTTCGGCGCGTGGATCTTCCTCCGCGAGCTGACGAAGGACATCCCGGCGCGGACATTGCCGGTCCGCGCGCGCACCGCCGATGGTTGAAGCCGCCGGTTCTCCGGGTCATAGGGGACGACTCCCCCATGTCCAATTTGTCTCGGGACCTCGCTTCCCTGCGAATCGAGCGCAAGGAGCCACCGCGTAGAAGCCGCAAGGTTCCGGCGTGGCTCATCGTGCTCCTCGTCCTCGGCGCGCTCGGGGGCGTGGCGGTCGCGGTGCTGCCGAAGATCTCGGCGAAGATCTTCAAGCAGGAGGTCCAGCTCACCGAGATCGTGCTGGTCTCGCCCGCGCAGGCCTCGATCGATCTCTCGTCCACCGGCTACGTGCTCGCCCAGACGGTGGCCAAGGTCGGCCCCAAGCTGATCGGCCGCATCTCCAAGGTGAACGTCAAAGAGGGCTCGAAGGTGAAGGCCGGAGACATCCTCTTCGAGCTCGATCCCACCGATCAGAAGACGGCCCTCGCCACCGCGAAGGCCAAGGTCGCCGCCGCCTCCGCGCGCGCCGTGGCCGCACGCGCGCGCGCGAACGCAGCCAAGACGGGCGCCGACGAGATCCGCGCGCAGCTCGCGCGGCAGAAGAAGCTCGCCGAGTCGGGCGCCGTCCCGCAGTCCACGGTCGAGGACCTCGAGCTCAAGCTCAAGGGCCTCGACGCGCAGGTCGCGGTCGCCAACGCAGACGCCACCGCTGCCCTGGCCGACGTGAGCGGCGCCTCGGTCGACGTCGGCGTCTACGAGGCGAACCTCGGGAGCACCACCATCCTCGCGCCGATCTCCGGCACGGCCGTGAGCAAGCCCGCCTCCGTCGGCGACGTCGTGCAGCCCGGCGTCAACACGCTGGTCGAGCTCGCCGACTTCGACACCCTCCTCGTCGAGACCGACGTGCCCGAGGCGCGCCTCAACCTGATCAAGCCGGGCGGCCCCTGCGAAATCGTCCTCGACGCGTTCGCCGACAAACGGCTGCGCGGCGAGGTCGCCGAGATGGTCCCCAAGCTCAATCGCGCCAAGGCCACCGGCACCGTCAAGGTGCGGATCACCGACGCGGCCGAGGGCGTCCTCCCCGAGATGGCCGCGCGCGTCAGCTTCCTGCACAAGAAGCTCGACGACGCGGCGCTCAAGGAGCCGCCGAAGAAGATCGTGCCCGCCAACGCCGTCGTCGACCGCAACGGCGGCAAGCACGTCTTCGTCGTCGACTCGGGCAAGGTGAAGCTCGTCCCCGTCACGCTCGGCGCGCCCTTCGGCGGCGGCTTCGAGCTCAAGGCCGGTCCGAACCCCGGCACCAAAGTCGTCAAGGATCCCCCGGCCGAGCTGACCGACGGCCAACCGATCAAGGAAGGAAGCGCGTGATGGACACGGCCACCGAAAAAGCTCCCGCGTCGCACCGTGACAAGGCCGAGGCGCTGGTCAGCCTGCGCGGCATCGTGAAGATCTACGAACGCGGCGGCGAGCAGCTGAAGATCCTCGACGGCCTCGACCTCGAGATCGCCAAGGGCAGCTACGAGGCGCTGATGGGCCCGTCGGGCTCGGGCAAGTCCACGCTCCTCAACCTGATCGCCGGGCTCGATCGCCCCACCGCGGGCTCGATCGACATCGGCGGCAAGCGCATCGACCAGCTCAACGAGAGCCAGCTCGCGCGCTGGCGAGCCGACACCATCGGCTTCATCTTCCAGTCCTACAACCTCATGCCCGTGCTCACGGCGGTCGAGAACGTGGAGCTGCCGCTCCTGCTCACCAAGGTGCCGTCGAGCGAGCGGCGGCAGCGCGCGCAAACGGCGCTGCGCGTGGTCGGCCTCGAGGACCGCATGGACCACTTCCCCCGCCAGCTCTCCGGCGGTCAGGAGCAGCGCGTGGCGATCGCGCGCGCCATCGTCAACGACCCGGCGCTGATCGTGGCCGACGAGCCCACCGGAGATCTCGACCGCAAGTCCGCCGACGACATCCTCGGCATCCTCGAGCAGCTCAACCGCGAGCTCGGCAAGACGATCGTGATGGTCACCCACGATCCGGCCGCGGCCGAGCGCGCGAAGGTCATCCGCCGCCTGGACAAGGGGCAGCTCAAGTGACGCTCGTCGGCCTCGCTGCGCGCAACGTCCTCCGCAACAAGTTCCGCGCGGCCCTCACCGTCGCGGGCGTGGCGGTCGCGATCATCACGTTCCTCCTGCTCCGCACCGTGCTCTGGGCGTGGACGGCGGCGGCCGACTACGCCGCGAAGGACCGCGTGGTCACCCGCCACAAGGTCACCTTCATCATGACGCTGCCGCTCTCCTACGCGCAGAGCGTCCGCAGCCTCCCACAGGTCAAGGCGTCCACCTTCTGCAACTGGTTCGGCGGCAAGGACCCGAAGCACGACAAGGAGTTCTTCGGCTCCCTCGCGTGCGACACCGAGACGGGCTTCACCGTCTACGACGACATGGTCGTCCCGCCGGACGTGCTCGATCAGTGGAAGCACGACGCGCAGGGCGCGATCGTGGGCGACGTCATCGCCAAGAAGATGAACTGGAAGGTCGGCGACCGCGTCACCCTCCAGACGGGCATCTACCCGAAAGAGGGCGACTGGGAGTTCCGCATCTCCGGCATCTACCAGGCCAAATCCAAGGCGGTAGACCGCTCCACGTTCATCTTCCACTGGAAGTATTTGAACGACAACCTGCCCGCCAATCGCAAGGACCAGATCGGGTGGATCGTCAGCCGCGTGCACGATCCATCGCAGGCGGCCGGCGTCGGCGTCGCGATCGACAAGGTCTTCGACGAGAAGGAGATCCAGACGCTGAGTCAGGACGAGCGCGCGTTCAACGCGTCGTTCCTCGCGTCGATCTCCGCGGTGCTCACGGCGATCAACATCATCTCGGTGGTCATCCTCGTGATCATGGCGCTCGTCCTCGGCAACACCATCGCGATGGGCGTCCGCGAGCGCACCAACGAGTACGGCGTGCTCAAGGCCCTCGGGTTCTCCAACAAGCACGTGGTGATGTTCATCGTCGTCGAGGCGATCGTCATCGGCGTCGCCGGCGGGTTGCTCGGGCTCGCCATCGGGTATCCCTTCATCGAGGGCGGCCTCGGGCGTTTCCTCGAAGAGAACATGGGAAGCTTCTTCCCCTACTTCAAGATCGACCCACGCATGAGCGTGCTCGCGATGTTCCTCGCGGTGGCGCTCGCCGCCGCGGCCTCGGTCATCCCGGCCATCTCGGCCGCGCGGCTCAAGACCGTCGATGCCCTCAAGAGGATCGCATGATCCCCCTGAAATACAACGTTCGCAGCCTCACCGTTCGCAAGGCCACCACCTTCGCCACCGGCTTCGGCATCGCGCTCGTCGTCTTCGTGCTCTCGGCGTCGCTCATGCTCGCCGCCGGCATCAAGAAGACGTTCGCGTCCGGCGCCCGCGAGGACGTCGCCGTCGTCATGCGCAAGGGCAGCGACAACGAGATGTCGAGCTCGCTCGAGAACGCCAACGTCTCGCTGGTCAGCGCCGCCCCCGGCGCCAAGAAGGACACCGTCAGCGGCGAGATCGTCATGGTCCTCGCCATGGAGAAGGTCGGCGCGCCCGGCGTCACCAACGTGCAGCTCCGCGGCGTCACCGACGCCGCGCAGCGGATCCGCCCCGAGGTGAAGGTCGTCGAGGGCCGGCTCCCGCAGCCGGGCCGCGACGAGGTGATGGTCGGTCAGCGCATCCACCGCCGCTTCGCCAACGTGGAGCTCGGCAAATCGTTCGAGCTCCGCAAGAACCGCCCGGTCACCGTCGTCGGGGTATTCACCTCCGAGGGCAGCAGCACCGAGTCCGAGATCTGGTGCGATCTCGATGTGCTCCGCGGCTCGTTCGCGCGCGAGGGCTCGGTGTCGTCGATCCGCGTGAAGCTCGACTCGGCGGCCGCGTTCGACGGCTTCAAGGCCGCCATGGAGGGCGACAAGCAGTACGGCTTCATGGCCCTCCGCGAGACCGAATACGTCAAGAAGCAGTCCGAGGACACCGCGGCCTTCATCGGCATCATCGGCACGCTCATCTCGGTCTTCTTCGCCATCGGCGCGATGATCGGCGCGATGATCACCATGTACGCCGCGGTCGCCAACCGCCAGCGCGAGATTGGCACGCTGCGCGCGCTCGGGTTCTCGCGGCGGAGCATCCTCCTGTCGTTCCTCGTCGAGTCGACCACCCTCGCCCTGTTCGGCGGGTTGCTCGGCGCGGCCGCGTCCATGGCGATGAAGTTCGTCCGATTCTCGATGATGAACTTCGCGAGCTGGTCCGAGGTGGTGTTCTCGTTCGAGCCCACGCCATCGGTGATCCTCACCTCGCTCACCTTCGCGGCGGCGATGGGCCTTTTCGGCGGCTTCTTCCCGGCGCTCCGCGCCGCCCGGGTGTCGCCGATTCAGGCGATGCGCGGGTAGTCGGCGCGCACGCTCGAATCACCGGGTGTACCACGTGAAGTAGTAGAAGACGGCGGCGCCGACGGCGGTCAGCGCCACGAGGAGGATCAGCGCCAGGTTCGTCTGGGGCGGCTCGGGCGCGGGCGGCGGCGCGAGCGGGGGCGCTACGTGGCGGTAGCCGGCGGCGATCGCTTCGCCCCAGGGCGCGAGGCGGGACTCGGCGAGCGCGTCCTCGAAGAGCGGGTAGAGCGCCGGCGCGACCCGCTGCTGATAGAGACCGCGCCCCTCCTCGACCACACCGCTCATCGCGGGCGAGGCGTCGGAGATCGCGGTGTCGTTGTAGAGCAGGATGTCGGCGACGATCGCGCGCGCGAGCCGCCGAGCCCTCTCGTCGTCGGTGATCATGAGCCCAAGATAGGCCCGCTCGCGAGAGCGCACATCAGCAAGCGGGCAGAAACACAGGCGCGCGCGTCAGCGAGCGCCTAGCTAGCTAAACACAGGCGCGCGTCAGCGAGCGCCCAAACAGGTTGGGCGCTCGCTGACGCGCGCGCCTAGCTGCCCCCGCTACTGCTTGTCGTCGTCCTTCTTGACGGTGAGCTCGGCGACCGCGTCCTGGAAGCGGATCTTCGCCATCATCAGCTGCTCCTGCTGGTTGACGAGGTCGAGCGTGGACTTGGTGAGCTTGTCGCTCATCTCCTGCATCTTCTTCTCGAGGTCCTTCATCAGCGGCCCGCCCGCCTTCACCAGCTTGAGGCTGACGATCTGCACGTGCAGCTCGTCCTGGCGCGTGCGGTACTCGCCGATCTGCTCCTTGGTGGTCTCGATCTTCTGCTCGAGGTTGCCGATCTCCTGCTGGAGCTTCACCAGCTTCGCGACCTGCTCCTTGAGCGGGCCGGCGACGGCGGCGGACGAGACGTAGACCTTCACCGCGTCCATGCCGCCCGGCGAGCGGATGTCGATCGTCTTGAAGACCGGCGTCGACTCCTCGATCGTGATCTCCTTCTTCGCGTTGGCGTCCACCTCGATGCCGAGCACGTTGGCGCTGCCGACCTTCTCGACGGTGAAGCCCTTCTGGTCGAGCACGTAGCCCTTGGGGGTGGTGTGGCGGATCGCGATGCGCGCCTTTTGCGCGAGGCGGTTGTGGAACACCAGCTTGGTGGTCTTGGTGTGCTTCACCTCGGCCGAGAACACGCCGCGCTGCACCGCGAGGATGCGGAGGATGTCGTCCTTCTCGCCGTCGACGTTCTCGACGACGATTTGGCGGTCGAGCGCGAACGGCACGAACGCCGAGGCGTGCGGCGGGATCGGCTCGCTGATGCCCTCGCCGATGAACTTCCCCTCGCCGAACACGGTGACCGGCCCGCTCTCGAGCGTGCTCTCGGTTGGGTTCTTGAGGCGAATCGCGCGGAATGGGAACTGCGTGTTCCCGCGCGGGCTCTCGGGGTCGAAGTAGTAGATCGCCTCGCCGTCGGTGTTGCCCTTCAGGATGGAGATCATCGCCGAGCTGGCCTTCTTCACGCTCATGCGCGCGCCGGACTCGAAGTGCGAGGTGCCGATGGGATCGCCCGAGCCCTCGGCGGCCGGGGTGCCGTTGGCGGCCACCGTCTTCGGCGTCACCTCGACGATGCGCACGCCGCCCTTCTTACCGGGCACGAGCCCCTTGCCCACCGCGACGACCTTGTCGGGCGAGAGCCCGCGCTGGACGAGCTGCATGCGCACCTTGTTCGCGCGCTCGAGCGAGGCCGCGGCCTTGTCGGTGTCGCTGTCGAGCGCGTAGCCCTCGACCACGACCGACTTCTTGTTGGCGAGGAGGTTGTTGGCGGTCGCGTCGAACGCGCCGGTGACCGGAGAGGGGGGCGGCGCCGGATAGGGCGGCGCCGTCGTGGGCGCCGCCTTCGGCGCTTGGGCGGTCGGCTTCTTGGCGCCCGCCGCGCTCGGACCGCCGTAGCCCCCGCCTCCACTGCCGTAACCGCCGGCGTAGTCGCCGTCGGACTTGTACGACTTGCCCGCGAGGCCGCCGGTCGCGGTGTTCTTGTCGCCGCCGCCGTACTTCTTGCCGTCCTTGTAGATGTCCGCTGGCTTCGGCGCCTCGGCGAGCGCGATCTTGTTGGTCTGCTCCTCGTCGAGCACCGCGACCGAGGTCTCCTTCTCGCCGCCGTAGATCGCGCCGCCGGTGGGGGGCGCGACCGCGAAGAGATCCTCGGCGTGGAGAGTGTCGCGCGAGACCACGCGCACCGACTTGAGGTCGAACTTGAACGAGAGCGCCGAGCTCGAGCCGACGCCGAGCTTTACGTTCTCCCAGTCCTCGCCGGAGGTGTTGTCGATGACCGCCCACCCCTCCATGCTCACCTTGCCGTCGCTGCCGAGGACGATGCGGTACGAGGGCTTCCAGCTCGGCGCCTCGGTCACGTAGGTCAGCTTGAGGTCGTGCGGGGACGGGCCCCCCAGCTTGATCTCGAGGTCGACGAGGCCCGTGGCCGAGCCGGGGAGCGACGTGGGGTAGGAGATCGGCGCCGGCTCACCCGTCTTGGCGTCGGTGACGGTTAGCGACTTGAGAAAGTCGTCGAGCTTGTCGGCGGGGACGGCGACCTTGAGGGTGTCGCCCTCGACCCGGGCAAACCGCTCGAAGTAGGCGATTCCGTTGCGATAGACGACCACTCGACCGAGGGTCGTGTTCGAGCGGACATAGCTGGTTCCGCCGCCACAACCCACGAGCAGGGCGAGGCCGACGGCGCCACACAGCACCGAGATGCGCTTCATGATGACCTCCAACGCGATTCGCGTTCAGGCCTTACACGCGCGAGCCAGCGAAAAGATCTAGTCGCCCCGGTAGGCGCGCTCGACGGCGTCCGGGTTGGCGCCGACGATCCAGGTGTGGGTGGGGCCGCGCAGAATGTTCGTGATCGGGATGGCGTTGCTGCCGGTCGCCTTTTTGGCGATGGCGAATGCGCCGGGGTTCTCGTCGACGTCGACCTTGGAGAACGGGATCCCGCGGGAATTCAGCGAGGACTCGAGCGACTTGCAGGCCGAGCACCAGGCCGCGCCGTAGAGGGTGACCTGCGCCGATCCCTGCTCGTTGCCGAGCGCCTCGGAGGCGCGAGCGGAGAACGCGGGGGACAGCGCCAGGGCGAGGAGGAGCAATACGCGCACTACGCCCGAGCATAGCCCGCGGCGCTCGGTCGCGCTAAACGGCGCGCGTGCACGACACCATCGTCGTCGGGGCCGGCTCCTCGGGCGCGGTGATCGCCGCGCGCTTGAGCGAGCGGCAGGACGTGCTCCTGCTCGAGGCCGGACCGGACTACGACGACGCGGCGCTGCCGAGCGATCTGCGCGACGGCACCCGCAACGCGCTCACCTCGCACGACTGGAACTATCGGCACCGGCCCACGGCGGGGCAGATCCTGTTCCGGTTCCCGCGCGGCCGCGTCGTCGGGGGCTCCTCGGCGGTGAACACCTGCATCGCCATCCGCGGCCAGCCCTACGACTACGACGAGTGGGGGCTCCGCGACTGGACCTTCGACGCGTGTCTCCCCGCGTTCAAGCGCCTGGAGAACGACCTCGACTTCGCCAACGAGTGGCACGGCAACGCGGGGCCGATCCCGATCCGGCGTCACCCGCCCGGCGAGCTCACGCCGTGGCAAGCCGCGTTCGTCGAGGCCTGCCGCGAGCTCGGCTTCCGCGACAGCCCGGACACCAACGACCCGACGACCACCGGCGTCGGCCCGCACGCGATGAACAAGGTCGACGGCGTGCGCATGAGCGCGGCGGGCTGCTACCTCACGCCGAGGGTGCGCGCGCGGTTGACGCTGCGCGCGAACACGCCGGTGCGTCGCGTGGTGTTCGAGAACCGCCGCGCGGTCGGCGTGGAGATCGAGGGCGAGGTGCTTCGCGCACGACAAATCGTGCTGTGCGGCGGCGCGATCGCGACGCCACAGCTCTTGCTCCGCTCCGGCGTCGGCCCGCGTCGCGACCTCGAGCGCCTCGGCGTGGACGTGCTCGTCGACTCGCCCTCGGTCGGCGCGCGGCTCCTCGACCACCCCGGCGCGGCGATGTTCTTCGTGCCGCGCCACGGCGTCTCGCGCACCGACTTCCCGCTGATCCAGACGGTGCTCCGCTACCGCTCCGAGAAGAGCGCGCGACCGAACGACATGCAGCTGCAGCCGGGATCGATCGTGCCGACCCCGTGGCTCACGTTCCCCGGCGTGAGCCTGATGTGCAGCGTGGGCAAGCCGCGCGGCGTCGGCAAGCTGGTGTTCCCGAGCTTGTTCGGCAAGCCGCGGATCGACTCCGAGCTGCTCCACCACCCCGACGACCGCGCGTGCGCAGTGGAGGCGATGGAGCTCGCATCGCTGCTCGCGAGCTCACGCGCGATGCGCGGCCTCGCCACCCACTTCTTTCCCTCGGCGCGCACGCTCCGCGATCGACGCTCGATCGACGCGTGGATCCGCAAGAGCTGCGACTCCGGCTATCACCCGTCGGGCACGGCGCCGATGGGCGACACCGCCGACACCGCGTGCGATCCGCGCGGCCGCGTGCGGGGTGTGGAGGGGCTCTTCGTCGCCGACGTGAGCCTGCTGCCGACGATCCCGATGGCCAACACCAACCTCACGGCGTTGATGATCGGCGAGCGCTTCGGCGAGTGGCTTCAGTCGACGTAGTACCACTGCACGATGGCGCCGGGCAGGTTGAGGATCTTGCCGCTCTTCAGGTAGACCGCGGCGCCGTTCGTCGTCCAGCGACCCTTGAAGTAGGTCGTGTACTCGAAGGGGATCTTGAAGCCGTCCTTCGGATCCTCCACCGTCCAGGTGGCGTAGGTGCCGAAGGTCTCGTGCACGTTGTAGACGACCTTGGTCACCTGCCCGAGCGCGCCCGCCTTCTTCTCCACCAGCGACAGCGTGAACTTGTTCGCCTGCGCGGCGTTCTTGTGGGTTCCGACGGTGAGATCGTTGACCGTCGGATCGTCGCCCGCGGGCGGCGGGGGCGGCGGCACCGTCGTGCCGTCCCACACCTTGCCCTTGTACTCGACCCCGAGCGTCTCGAGCAGCACGCACCAGCCGTAGTTGCAGTAGTCGTACGGCAACCGGCCGTAGCCGAGGTCGCCCCACTTGGTGCCCCACGAGTTCTTGATGAGGAAGTAGCCGCCGCCGCTGTAGGTCGTGTCCTCGTAGAAGCCGACGATGGTGATGGCGTGGCCGCCGCCGCCGCCGCCGCCCGACCGCAGGCGCCCGTTCTTGCCCGGCGCGTTCCACGAGCCGTTGATGTCGAGGCCGATGTGCACCGGGTGGTTGGCGCGGAGCGCGTCCTTCACCTGGCTCATCTTGGTGAGGCTGCGATAGCCGGTGATTTTGGCGAGGCCGTGCTCCTTGTAGCCGGAGACCGGCGAGCCCGCGTACGGCCACGACGCCTCGGGGATGATCTTGTAGCTCTGCGACGCCTTGGTCGACGCGTAGCAGTCGTATTGGTTGTAGTTGCGGAAGTGGTGAATCTCCGAGAGGTCGACGATCTCGCCGAAGCCGTGGCGGATCATGTTCTCCATCACCGTGATCTGCGCGAACGCCGTGCACCACGGTCGGCTGCCCTGGTTCTTCGGCGGGGTGTCCCACTCGAGCAGCGAGTAGGTGCCCGAGGTCGCGTCCTTGGTGAGGATCTCCTGGCTGAAGTCCGCGCGCGGGAGATCGCCGAAGAGATCCTTCGCGTTCTCGACCACCACCGGCTTCTCCGGTTCGTAGTCGCGGATCTCCATCCACGGCGGCGGCACCCCGTTCGTGGAGCTCGCCGACGACTCCTCGTAGTTGTTCGGCATCGAGCACGCGGCGAAGGCGATCGGAGCGAGGACGGCGAGGGTGCGGGCGTTGATCATGGCGACCGGGGTCAGAGCAACCGCCGTTCCGTCCGTGACCGAGCCGCGATCGCCGCAAAAACAGGCGCTGTCACGGCGCGGAGACGCCGCGCTCGCGACCGACACGGCGAGGTGGCGCGCGGCGCACGGGACGAATTGCGCAAGCCGTCGCGCAGCGACCGATCACGGACGGGACGCGCGGGAGATCGCCTCTTCGAGCTCCGAGGCCGCCGGACGGTGCCCCGGCGCGCGCGCGGCCGCCCACACCATGGCGCGCTCGTCGACGGTCAGCCCCATCCGATCGCCGAGCTCGCGGATCGCTTCGGTCTCCTCGTGGCTGACCACGCCGTCGACCTCCGCGAGCCACACGGCGACGCCGTAGACGAACAGCTTCTCGTCGTGGGTGAGCGTGAGGCGCTGCGGCACGGCCTGGCGCTCGAGCGTGGCGCCGACGATCGCGACCAGATCGTCACCCTTGATGCCGCACGCGCGCGCTGCGTCGGCCAGCGCCTTGGCCTCGGCCGGCACGACGCGCCCGTCCGCCCACACGATCGACGCGAGCGCGAGGAAGACGTCTCGACCGAGCACCATGGAGCAAGGCTAGCATCGCGCCCTCACCACTCGCCCGTGTTGGGCATCGACGCCCACGGCTCGCGCGGCGGCAGCGCGTCGCCGCTCTGGATCAGCTCGATGGAGTGGCCGTCGGGCGATTTCACGAACGCCATCCGCCCGTCGCGAGGCGGACGGTGAATGACGACGCCGCCGGCGCGCAGCCGCTCGCACATGGCGTAGATGTCGTCGACCTCGTAGGCCAGGTGTCCGAAGAAGCGGCCAGTGGGGTAGGCGTCCTGTTGGTCCCAGTTGTGGGTGAGCTCGACCTGCGCGTCCTCGTTCTCGGCGGCGAGGAACACCAGCGTGAAGCGGCCCTGCTCGCTGTCGCGGCGGCGCAGCTCGCGAAGCCCGAGCTTGTGGACGAAGAAGTCGAGCGCCGCGTCGAGATCGCGGACGCGCAGCATGGTGTGCAGGTAGCGCATCGCCCGAGAGCCTACGCCGTTTGCTGCAGCGGCGAACCCCCGTGCACGTGCGCGCCGAACGAGCGGACGTAGCGCTCCTCTTCCTCCGACAGCGGACCGCGCTCGAGCGCCGCCAGGCTCTCGCGCAGCTGCTCGACGTTGGCGGGGCCGGTGAGGGTGAGATCGACGTGGGGGCTCGAGAGGCAGAAGCGATAGCAATCGCCGGCGCTCATCGGCGGGCCGTCCCAGCCGCGCGGCGCGCGCAGCAGCTTGCGCCACGACGTGGCGGTGTAGGCGACCACGGCCGGTTTGCGCTGGTGCAGGTGGGGGAAGACGTCGCGCTCGGCGCCCGGGTGGGCGGCGTTGTAGCGGAGCATGAACAGGTCGATCGGCGAGTCGACCGCGAGCTGCCCGGCGCGCACCCGATCGTGGATGGAGGTGCCGATCGCGCGGACCTTGCCCTCTTCCTTGAGGCGGAGCGCGGCCTCGATGGTGCCGGGGGTGAGCGCGGACGTCTTGCCGAGCCAGAACAGCATCAGCACGTCGAGGTAGTCGGTGTTGAGGTCGCGCAGGGTGCGCTCGACGCCGCGACGAATGTTGCCGGCGAAGTAGCCGATGGTCGGGCCGGCGAGCACGACGTGGCGCGCGCGATCGCGAGCGAGGGCCGCGCGCAGCGACGGCCGGAGGTGGCCGGTGCGCATCCACGTCCACAGGATCGTGTCCATGCCGCGCTCGAGGCCCTCGTCGAAGCCGGCCGCGTCGATGCCGAAATTGCAGGCGAGGCCCAGCCGGTGGACCTCGCGGCCGAGCGCGGGAACGTAGCGGCGGGTGAAGCTCATCGCCGCCTGTTGATGCCGCCGCGCCAGGAGGGGTGCAATCCGGCTAGCCTCGCCGGATGCGAGAGGACGAGCGCGAGGCCCTGATGCGTGCGCCCCGCCCGCGTCGCGATCTCCCCATCGCGCCGCGCGCGCCGGCCGGACCGAAGAGGCTCCCGCTCGCGCCGGACGTGCGCGCGATCGATCGCGAGTACCGCCCGGTGTACGCCGTGTGGGAGGTGACGCTGGCGTGCGATCTCGCGTGTCGGCACTGCGGATCGCGCGCCGGCCACGCGCGGCCCGACGAGCTCAGCACCGAGGAGTGCCTCGACCTCGTCGACCAGCTCGCCGAGCTCGGGTGCCTCGAGGTGATCCTGATCGGCGGCGAGGCGTACCTGCGCGACGACTGGCTCGCGATCATCGAGCGGATCACCGCGCGTGGGATGCAGGCGCTGATGACGACCGGCGGCCGCGGCCTCACGCCCGAGCGCGCCCGAGCGGCGAAGAGCGCGGGCCTGATCAGCGCGAGCGTCTCGCTCGACGGCAACGAGGCCACCCACGATCGCCTGCGCGGCGTGCCCGGCTCGTATCGCGCGGCGCTCGCGGCGATGGACCACCTCGTCGCCGCCGGCATCCGCATCTCGGCCAACACCCAGATCAACCGCCTGAGCATGAGCGAGCTCCCCGACGTGCTCGAGACGATCATCGCCGCGGGGATCCACAGCTGGCAGATTCAGCTCACGGTCGCGATGGGCCGCGCCGCCGACGAGCCCGACGTGCTGCTCCAGCCCTACGACATGCTGACGCTGTTCCCGATGCTCGGTCAGCTGGCCGACCGTTGTCGCGAGGCGCGCGTGCTCCTCTGGCCGGGCAACAACATCGGCTACTTCGGGCCGTTCGAGTCCAAGCTGCACGGCACGATGGCCACCGGTCACCGCGGCACGTGCGGGCTCGGTCGCTCCGGGCTCGGCATCGAGGCCGACGGGACGATCAAGGGGTGTCCGTCGCTCGCGACGGACAAGTGGGCGGGGGGCAACGTCCGCGAGCACAAGCTACGCGATCTATGGGAGCGCGCGGCGCCGCTGCGGTACACGCGCGATCGCACCGTCGACGATCTGTGGGGCTACTGCCGCACCTGCTACTACGCGGAGAACTGCCTCGCCGGCTGCACCTGGACGTCGGAGTCGGTGCTCGGTCGGCCCGGCAACAATCCGCTCTGTCACCACCGCGCGCTCGAGCACCAGCGCATCGGCAAGCGCGAACGGATCGTGCCGCGCGAGGCCGCGCCCGGCGTGCCGTTCGATCACGCACGCTTCGACGTGGTGGTGGAGTCAGACGAGTAGGCCGTCGGCCGGAGGCGCGCCGTAGGGCTTCTTGAGGTTCGGCGGAGGAGGAGGCGGGGGCGGGGGCGCGGTCGTCGCGGGTGCCGTCGCGGTCTCTGCGGGAGGCGTCGTCGTGGTCATGGCGGGCGGCGGCGGGGACGCGTCGGCGACCTCGGTCGACTCGTGCGGCGCGACCGGGGGCTTCGGCTCCTCGCAGCCGATCAGGGTGGCCGCGATCGCGATCTGCGCGGCGCGCGAACGCACGCCGCTCGGCACCGACGGGAGGCGCGGCGCCGCGGCGAGCGCTGCGTCGCAGAACGGACAGCGCGTCTCGGAGACGCGGACGTGACGCAGGCACGCGTCGCACTCGCGCAGCATCAGACGAGGAGCCCGTCCGCGGGGGGCGCGCCGTACGGCTTGGCCATGTTGGGATCGAACGAGCCGCTCGTCGCGGGCGCGGCCGCGTCCTCTTGGGCGACGCCGGCCTCGGCCTCGGTGTTGGTGCCGCTGGTCTCGGCCGGCTTGTTGCCGCCGCCACACGCGGCCGCGAGCCCCGCGGTCGCGACCGCGGCCCCGAACGCCATGCGCGCTGCGAACCCGAGTCGCGCGCCCCCCGCGGCGGGCGAGGGCGCCCCCAACGCGAGCGCGTGATAGCCAAAAGGACATAGCCCCGCGGCGGCGCGGACCTGACGAAT
>JALHOE010000042.1 GCA_022843175.1 Deltaproteobacteria bacterium | reverse complement strand
TGCTCGCGCGGGGGTGCTCGCTCTTGGCGCGCGGGGCTGTCGAGGCCTGCGGCGGCGGCGCGGCGTGGGTGCGGGGGCCGGGGTTGCCGCTCGGGTTGCCGGGGTGCGCGGGACCACCGAGCAGGTTGTCGAAGGCCTTGTCGGCGAAGTCGTCGACCTCGTCGTCGGCTTCGACCTTGCGCGGGACGATCTTCTGGCCGCGCTGCATGAGCTGCTCGCGCACGCCGGGCGGGATCTGACCGACCTGGGTCATCTCGTCGTCGGAGACGTCGTCGTCGAGGTCCGCGACCACGATGTCGTCGTCGATCGCGATCTCGTCGTCGCCGCCGGAGCCGTTGCCGAGGTGCGGCAGGAGCGCGCGCATGTGCTGGAGGAGCTCGCCGAACGCGATCGGCTTGTGGACGTAGTCCTCGGCGCGGGTGCGCAGCTTCTTGTGCTGCTCGAACGTCTCCTCGGAGGACTCGCTCGACATGATGACGAGCGGGACGTCCTTGAGCCCCGGGTCCTTCTTCAGCTTGTTGCAGACGCTGAAGCCGTTCATCCGAGGCAGCTCGATCGAGAGGAGGATCAGATCGGGACGATCGGCGGCGGCCTGCTGCAGACCCGCGTTGCCGTCGTCGACCAGCGTGACGGCGCACCCCAAACGACTCAACTCGCGACGCAGCTCACCCGCGAACGCTGCATCGTGCTCGAAAACGAGGACCTTGGTGCTCATGGACAGTTCCCACCTAGTGCCCGCGCGTCACGTGTCGACCCCCATGCATCTCGAGTGAGGAGCATCGGAAGTCGAAGCCGCGCGAGAGCGCAAACATGGACGGTATCGGCCCGACGTGCACGCGGTCAATTGACGTTTTCTTCAGGAGAACCGCGGCGGTTTCGCATGGTCGCGGTAGCCGGGAGAACGCTATTGCTTTCGCTTCGGCTTGCTCGCCAGGCGCTCGATCGCGTGGAGTTTCTCGCGTGCGTGATACAGCTCGAGGCGCGTGGCGTACGGCCATGGCCGCGCTGCCGCGTGCGAGAGGTAGGTCGGGAGGTCGACGACCGTGTAGCCCGTGCCCTTGTCGGCGTCGCGAGGATGAGCCGCCAACCAGTCGAGCAGGAGCGACAGCGCGCGCACGCTCGGGCCCCGCAGGTCGTGGAGCAGCACGATCCCCTGCCCCGCGAACATGAGCTGCGCGATCAGGCGGGCGGCGAGCCTCTCGGGGTCGGTCTCCCGCGTGTCCTGCGCGTCGATCGTCCACATCACGAGCTCGTCGCGGCGGCTCACGAGGATGCCCTGCGCCGCGGCGCCGATCTTCCCGTACGGGGGCCGGAAGTAGCGCACCGGCGTGCCGGTCGCGTCGGTGATCAGGCGCGCCGACTCCTCGATTTGGAGGAGGTTCCACGCGAGATCCTGCTTGTTGACCGCGAAGTGGTCGAGCCCGTGGTTGCCGAGCGTGTGACCGGCGGCGACGATCGCGCGGGCCATCGCGCGGTTCATGTCGGCGACGACGCTCGAGCCCTCGAGCCTTCGCCCGGTCAGGAAGAAGGCCCCCTTCGCCTTGTGCGCGGCGAGGATGCGGAGCACCTCGGACGTGGTCTCCGCGGAGGGCCCGTCGTCGAACGTGAGCGCGATCTCGCCGGATGACTCCGCCCCCTCGGCGAGGATGCCGGCGCGGTGGAGGTCGGCCTGACCGTTGTAGGGAAGGGGCCCGACCACGCTCGGCAACGAGGCGGCGTCCATCACGGTCGGGTCGACGGCGATCGGGGTGGTCACCGAGGGCGCGGTCATGATCGGGGGGACCCGGGTGAGCGCGCGCGCCCTCTCGAGCGGCGTCGCGCACGAGGACGCGTACCCGGCCAGGGCGAGGATGCCCAACTTCAGCGCGCGAGACAGTCGCAAGCAGCGCGATCGTGCCGGGCCGGACGGGCTCCGGGCCAAACTTCCTGGAACCGCGCTGGGCCGGCGGCATCACCGATTCGTCCAAATCGCCCGGAGCCCGGTACGCTCATGGCCATCACCACGCAGCGAGCAGAGAACGAGCTGGAGCAGTCGGCACCGCCACGTCCGGTCGTCGTGCGGCCGGCCTTTCGTCCGCCCAAGAAGCGGCCGATCGGGCGGATCGTGGCGCTCCTCGTCGTGTTGGCGGTGGCCGGTGGGGTCGCCGTCAAGCGGATGCAGCCCAAGCCCGTGACCACCACGCCGATCGTGCGCGGCACCGCGGTCGAGGCCGTCTACGCGACCGGCACCCTCGAGGCCTACGACCGCGTGGTGGTGAAGGCGAAGGTCACCGGCTCCGTCGGCGCCCTCGAGGTCCGCGAGGGCGCGCGCGTGAAGAAGGGCGATCTCCTCGCCACGATCGACTCCCCCACCCTCAAGTTCGAGCTCGCCAAGGGCAAGACCGATCTGTGGGCTGCCTCCTCGCAAGCCAACCAGGCTGGTCCGCAGCTCGCCGCGCTCCGCGCCCAGCAGAAGGCCACCGAGGCGCTGCTCAAGGCCGCGCGCGACGACCGCGATCGGATCGCGAAGCTCGTCACCACCGGCACCGCCACCCAGGTCGAGCTCGACAAGGCCACGACCAACGTCGCCAACCTCGAGGCGCAGCTCGCGGCGCAGCAGGCGCAGGAGAAGTCGGTGACGATTGATCTCGGCGCGCGCGCATCCGGGGCCGGCGCCGCGGTCGACTCGATCGCCGCCCGGCTCGCCGACCTCCGCGTGATCTCGCCGATCGAGGGCGTCGTGCTCGGCCGCTCGGTGGAGCCCGGCGAGGTGGTGATGATCAACCAGCCGCTGTTCCGCGTCGGCAACACCAACGACCTCGTCCTCGAGTGCGCGATCGACGAGGCCGACATCGCCAAGGTGTCGCCCGGCAAGACCGCGGCGGTCTCGCTCTATGCCTTCCCCGGCAAGACCTTCCGCGCGCAGGTCTTCGAGATCCTGCCCGACGCCGACCGCGCCAAGAAGTCGTTCCTCACCAAGCTCCGCATCAGCGACCCACCGCCCGGGCTCCGCAGCGGCATGAGCGCCGAGGTCAACGTGATCGTCGCCGAGCGTCCCGGCTCGCTGCTCGCGCCGGCAGACGCGATCGACGCGAGCGGCTTCGCGTGGATCGCGAGGGACGGCCGCGCCGAGAAGCGCAAGCTCACGATCGGCGTCCGCGACATGCTGCGCGTCGAGGTGCTCGCCGGCGTCTCCGAGGGCGAGCAGCTCGTGATCTCCGGCGCGGAGCTCCTCGCCCCCGGCACCCGCGTCAAGCTCACCGAGAAGGCGCCCGACCTCACCGCCCCCGCGCCCACCAAACCCAAGGCCGGACTGCTCTGACCATGGCCGCCGTCGCCAACGCAGCGGATCGTCGCGCCGAGGTGCGCCGCGAGCGTCGCGTCGCCTTCGCCGACGTGCGCACCGTCTGGTTCATCGCGCTCCGCCAGCTGTGGGAGCGAAAGCTGCTCAACGGCATCGCCATCGGCGGCGTGGTGCTCGGCATCCTCGTGCTGATCGCGATGAACGGGATCTTCTCGGGCTTCTCGATGAAGTTCACGATGGCGATCCTCAAGATCTCTCCCCACGTCATCGTGTTCGACACCGAGCTGCGCCCGCAGCCATCGATCCTCGCGCGCCACGAGGGCACCTTCGTCGCGACCAGCGTCGCCCACGAGGTGCCCTCCGACCGCCAGGCCCGCATCAAGCGGCCGTCGGAGATCGTCCGCGCCCTGCAGCAGATGAGCGAGGTGCGCGCGGCCGCGCCGTCGCTCGCGGGCATGGCCCTCATCGAGTACGGCGGCAAGACCAAGTCGATCGACATCCGCGGCATCGACGTCGACGCGCAGCAGAACGTCACCCCGCTCAATCAATTCGTGAAGAAGGGCTCGCTCGGCGCGCTCGCGGTCGCCACCGACGGCATCGTCGTCGGGAGCGGGGTCGCCGCGGACCTCGGGCTCCACCTCGGCGACGTGGTGCACGCCGCCGCGCCGGGCGGGCGGCCGCTCGATCTCAAGGTGGTCGCGATCATCGAGGCCGAGATCCCTCCCGTCGACAAGGTCCGAGCCTACGCGCTCCTCCGCAACGTCCAGACGCTCCTCGGCAAGCCGGACATCGTCAGCCGGATCGAGGTCCGCCTGTGGGACGAGAACCAGGGCTTCGCCGCGGCCGAGCGCATCGAGCGCATGTTCGGCTACGACGCCGAGCCGTGGCAGGAGACCAACGGGAACTTCCTCGCCATCTTCGCCATGCAGGCGATGATCGGCCGCTTCATCGTCGCGGCGATCCTCCTCGTCGGCGGGTTCGGCATCCTCGCCGTGCAGATCATGATCGTGCTGCAGAAGACGCGCGACATCGCCATCCTGCGCAGCGTCGGTCTGCGCCGCCTCGACATCCTGCGCATCTTCCTCCTCCAGGGCCTGATCATCGCGCTCATCGGGGGCGCGATCGGAGATCTGCTCGGCAAGCTCGCCCTCATTCAGCTCGCCAAGCTGCCGGTGAAGATGGAGGGCCTCGTCAAGAGCGACACCTTCCTCATCCACGAGGATCCGAGCTTCTACGTCTACGGCGTCGTCTTCGCCCTCGTCGTCGGGGTGTTCGCCTCGCTCCTGCCCGCGATCCGCGGCTCGCGCGTCGAGCCGGTCGACGTGCTCCGGGGGCAGATCGGATGACCCACATCGTCGAGGTGCGCGGGCTCGTTCGCGAGCTGAGCGGCGGCGGCGCGGCGCCGCAGACGATCCTCCACGGGATCGATCTCGCGGTCCCCCACGGTCAGTTCCTCGCGCTCACCGGCGCCAGCGGGAGCGGCAAGTCGACGCTGCTCTATTTGATCGGCGCCCTCGACCGCGCGACCTCCGGCGAGATCTGGCTCGACGGCGTGGAGATGGGCGGCCTCGACGACGACGATCGCGCCGCCTTCCGCAACGAGCGGCTCGGCTTCGTCTTCCAGTTCCACTTCCTCCTCCCGGAGTTCAACGTCCTCGAGAACGTCGCGCTGCCGATGTGGCGTCGCGGCATCCACCGGGACGACGCCAACGACCGCGCCTACGAGGCGCTCGCGCTGCTCGGGCTCGAGGAGCTGTGGAAGCGGAAGCCCGGTCAGCTGTCGGGCGGCCAGCAGCAGCGCGTATCGATCGCGCGCGCCGTCGCCAACGACCCCGCGCTGATTCTCGCGGACGAGCCGACCGGCAACCTCGACTCGAAGAACGCCGAGATCGTGTTCGACGTCTTCGCGCAGATCGCCGGCGACCACGGCCGCACGGTGGTGATGGTCACCCACGACAAGGACTTCGCGATGCGCGCCGACCGGCAGGTGCAGCTCAGGGACGGCCGCATCCTCGCCGACGCGCGCCGCGGCGAGGAGATCATTCCGCCGTCGCAGCGTATGCGTCAGGTGTCTCACTCGCGTTGACGTCGCGCCCGAGGAGGAGCGGCGCGAGCCCGGCCTGCTCTCCGGATTTCCAGAAGGAGCACTGGGACGGGCACTTCGCGTACGGCCTCGATGGGCTGATCGAGATGATTCGCCGCGCGCCGCGCACGTTCGCGGCGCCATTGTGACCCGCTCCGGCCGCGTGTAGTCGCGTTTCCATGCGTCGGAGCACCTCGTTCGCAGGCTTCATCGCATTCGTCCTGGGCGCGCCGCTCCTCCACGCGCAGGGGCCGCTCTCGCCCAAGGCGCCCACCGTCCCCGGCGCCCCCACCGCGACGATCGCGCCCAACACGCCGACGATCGGACCCAAGGCGCCGACCCTCGTCGCGCCCACGGCGGCGCCCGCGTCCACGCCGAACCCCACCTCCACGACCGCGGCCCCGATCAGCGGTCCCGGGCCGATCAGCGCCGCGGGCACCTCGGGCACCATCGCCAACAAGGCAGACGTCGTCGACGAGAAGCCCAAGGCCAACGTCTACACGCTCCAGAAGTGCCTCGAGCTCGCGAGCGCGCGCGCGCCGCAGATCAAAATGTCGTCGGCGCGGCTCGCCCTCGCCCACGCGCAGCTCGACGAGATCAAGTGGATCCCGTGGTCGCAGTGGTCGATCTCCGGCGGCGTCGCGATGGTCCCCGAGATCCGCGGCACCGGCGTCTACTCGCCGAACGGCGACATCTCGATCTCCTCCAAGCTCGGGCCGGCGTGGCGCATCGGCATGGAGGGCGTCGTGCCGCTCTACACCTTCGGGAAGATCGAGCACTCCACCGCCGCCGCCAAGGCCGCGGTCGACGTCGCGCTCGCCGACGTGCAGAAGACGAAGAACCTCATCTACCACGACGTGCGCCGCGCCTACTTCGGGCTGCAGCTCGCGCACGACGGGCGCTACCTCCTCGAGCTCGCGAAGGACCGACTCGACGAGGCCGTGAAGAAGGCCGAGAAGACCGACGACATCGACGAGGCCGATCTGCTGCGCATCAAGACCTACCAGATGGAGGTCTCGGCGCGCCTCGGCGAGGTCGAGAAGGCGGAGATCATGACGCTCGCGGGGCTTCGGTTCCTCACCGGCGTCGAGAAGCCAGCGCCCTTCGAGATCCCCGAGGAGCCGATCGCGCCACCGAAGAAGCCGCTGGTCGACGTGCTCGTCTACCTCAAGGCAGCGAGCCTGCATCGCCCCGAGCTCAAACAGGTCAAGGCCGGCCTCGAGGCGCGCACCCACCTCGTCGACTTCCAGAAGGCGCGTCTCTACCCGGACATCGGCCTCGGCCTCGCGGTCGGCTACGCCAACTCGCCCCTCATCACCGACCAGACGAACGCGTTCGCGGTCGATCACGCGAACTACCTGCGCTACGGCTTCGGCATCGTCTTTCGTTGGAACCTCGACCTGCTGCCGGCCGCCGCGCGCGTGCGCGCCGCCGAGGCCCAGCTCACCGAGCTGCGCGAGACCGAGAAGTTCGCGCTCGGCGGCGTCGGCGTCGAGGTCGAGAACGCCTACGCGGCCGCCAAGGACGCCGCCACGCGCGAGCGCTTCTACGGTCAGGCCGAGGCGCTCGCCAAGAAGTGGGTCGCCACCATCAGCGCGGCGATCGCCATCGGCACGCGCGACGACAAGGACATCATCGACCCGCTCCGGTCGTACCTCACGAATCGGTACAACCACCTGCAGGCGATCATGGACCTCGACGTCGCCGTCTCGCAGCTGAGCCTCGCCACGGGCGACGACTCCGTCGCCGACTACCAGTAATGTCGGTCACCGTTCGCCGCCGGCCGCGTGTCGCCAAAGCGCCGACGAGCGCGACGATTCGTCGTCGCGTCGGCGCGATGCTCGCGCACCTTCAAATGCCAAAGGCGGAGGTCTCAGTCCTCCTGACCGACGACCGAGAGATCCGAAACCTCAACCGCGACTATCGCGGGACGGACCAGCCGACCGACGTCCTCTCCTTCTCCATGCTCGAGGGCGAGGGCGCGCGGTTCGCGGGAGACCTCCTCGGCGACATCGTCCTCTCGATGACCACCACCGCGCGCCAGGCCCGTGAAGCAAGGCGTTCGGTGCTCGACGAGGCCACCATGCTGCTCGCCCACGGGCTCCTGCACCTGTTGGGATGGGACCACCGTACGGCCTCCGAGGACCGGAAGATGAGGGCGAAGACCGACGAGCTGTGCGTCGCGGCGGGCGGCCCCCCGCTGTTCGCGCTCGGCGGCGTCGACTCCGTCGGGCGATCCCAGCCTGCAAAAAAAGGGTCCACGGTGAGGTCTTCGGGCCGCAAGTCGGGCTCGCGCACGTCGCTTTCAGCTCGCAAAACGGTTTCGAGATCGCGCGCTAAGCGTTGAAATCCCGTAGAATTTCCCTGTCCGCCGGGGTGCATGGGATCCCGCATGCGCAAGCCTTGACGCCCGATCCGAAACGCCTGCCCGCGAGAGAAATCGTCGCGAGGCTGAAAAATAAGGGCTTGCGAGGGCTGTTTTCGTGCGGTACTCGTGTTTGCGTTTCGTACGCATCGCAGGTTTCACCGCGGTCTAACCGAGAGGCGTACGAGGATTTCAACGGAGGCATGTCCCATGGCTGGTGCGAAGAGGCTCACCAAGGCTCAGGTTATTTCGGAGCTCGCCGAGCTCACTGAGCTGGATAAGAAGTCGGTTGCTCGCGTGTTTGATAAGCTCCAGGAGCTGATCAAGAAGCAGCTGAGCGCGCGTGGCCCCGGCGAGTTCGTGATCCCGGGTCTTCTCAAGCTCAAGGCCGTCAAGAAGCCGGCGACGAAGGATCGTGAAGGCATCAACCCCTTCACCAAGGAGAAGACGATCTTCAAGGGCAAGCCCGCCTCGAAGAAGATCCGTGCGACGGCGCTCAAGGCGCTCAAGGATCTGATCCAGTGATCAGAACATGAGCAGCTTCGGCTGCTCATGGATGTGTCGAAGCGCTCTCCGGCAACGGAGGGCGCTTTGATGCTTTTGTCGCTTACTCGTCGACGGTGGCCTTCATGAACCGGTAGATGGCGTCGTGGCCGTCGTCGTTGGGGTGGATGCAGGTCTCGTCGAACCACAGCGGCGCGCCGGGGCCGAGGAAGCAGGCGCCCTCGGGGGGCGACGACGCCTTGGTCGCGACGTAGCCGTGGCCGCAGAAGTGCTCGAGCATCCACACCAGGTCGACCTTCCGCTTCACCGCGACGTCCATGTACGCCTCGAGGATGTGCACCACGATCGCGACCTGCGCCTCGGGCTTCTTCCAGTCCTTGAAGCCGGCGAGCCCCGCGGCCGGGCACGAGGACACGTCGCCGGTCGCGTCGGTGAACTCGAACGGGTTGCCCATCACGACGTACGAGCCCTTGGGGAACCGCGCCGGGTCCTGCATCCAGGCGATCGCGTCGTCGAGATCCTTCACCATCTTCTTCGCCGCGGCCCACACCGTCGGGTAGCCGGCGTCGACCTCGGCCGGCGCGGCGTCGGCGCCCATCTTGGTGATCGCGGAGATGTCGTTGCCACCCATCGTGAAGACGAAGAGCGTCTTCTTGTCGGAGCTGCCGCTCGGGAAGCACTTGGCGAGCTGATTGCCGCCGGCGAGGAAGTCGTCGGTGCGCGCGCCCCACTTCGCGCAGTTCTTGAAGTCGCCCGATTCGAGCTTGCCGCCGACGCCGTTGAGGTAGTCGTACGACTTCCACAGCCCCCAATCGAGCAGGTTGCCCTTGTTCAACGAGAACTTCGTCGCGAGCGACTCGGCGAGCTTGTTTCGGTAGAAGTGCGCGTTGTCGGCGGCGAGGGAGTGCTTCACGTTCGGCGTGCCCACCGTGACCGAATCGCCGAGGAACACGACCTTCTCCACGCCGGCGATCGCCTGATGGTTGGTGCCGAAGCAGTGCGACGCGATCGTCGGGGAGAACTTGTCGTAGACCGGTCCCTTGCCGCCGGCGGACTTGCTGATCTTCGAGAAGCAGAGGTCGGCGATCCCGACCTCGGCGTCGGGCGCGGCGTCGACGACGGCGCTGTCGACGCTCGTCGTCTCGGTGGACGCGGTGTCCTCTACCGAGGGCGCGGGCGTGCCGGTGTCCTCCGCCGTCGTGTCGGCGGCGGCGCCGCTGTCGTGCGCCGGCTCCACCGCAGCACCCTCGGTGGTGCCCGCACAGCCAAACAACAGGGCGGAGACAACGAGACCGCGTACGCTCATGAGACCCTCCCGACTGCTGGGCGGCACTCTACTTACAGTCAGACCTGATCGCAAATGCTACGCCCGCTCCTGCTCCGCTTCTTTCGGGCCCTGATCGGCGTTTATTTCCGCGATATCGAGGCTGTGGGCGTGCCGGCGGCCGGGACCCGGGGGCGGCTCTTCGCGGCCAATCACGTCAACGGGCTCATCGATCCCATCCTCGTCGTCACGCGGGCGCCGTTCCCGATCTCGCCGATCGCGAAGGCGCCGCTGTTCAAGGTGCCGGTGCTCCGCGCGCTCTTGCGCGTGGCGGACGCGGTGCCGGTGAACCGCAAGCAGGACGGCGGCGGCGACAACGAGGCGGTGTTCGATCGCGTCGCCGAGCACTTCGCGCGCGGCGGCAACCTGCTCATCTTCCCCGAGGGCGTGAGCCACAACGAGCCGCAGCTCGTGCCGATCAAGACCGGGCCCGCCCGCATGCTCGCCCGCGCTTACGAGCGTGGCGCGCGCGGCCTCACGTTCCAGGCCATCGCCCTCGAGTTCGACGCGCGCGACACGTTTCGCTCGCGCGCGCTCCTCGTGTTCGGTCCGGTGCGCGCCGTCGACGAGGCGAACGGCGACGTGGCGCAGATCACCGAGACGCTGCGGAGCGATCTCGAGGATCTCGTGATCGGCGCCGGCACCTGGGCCGAGCGCCGGCTGATCGTGCGCGTGGCCGAGCTCCTCGCGCACGACGAGGGCGATCGAAGCCTCGCCACGTGGAGCTCGATCGGCCGCCAGGTGGTCGCGGCGAAGAGGGCGCTCGGCGATCCCGCGCGCTACCGCGCCGTCGACGAGGCGGTCACCGGCTACTACGAGCTCCTCGAGCGGACGGGCGTGCACGAGGACCATGTCGTCGCCGCGGTGCCGCGGCCACCCGGCGCGTGGCTGCGGGCGCTGCTGCTCGTCGCCATCCTGCCGCTCGCGCTGGCCGGGTACGCGCTCTACGCGATCCCGTATCAGCTGCCGAAGCTCGCGACGCGGCTCGCCGGCCGGGAACAAGACGTCGTGTCGACGTACAAACTCGGCCTCGGCATCGCCGCCTACGCGGTGTGGATGGGCGCGCTGCTGACGGCCGCGCTGGTGTGGGCGCCGTGGCTCGCCGTGGTCGTGATCGCGTCCCCCATCGCAGCGCTGATTTGGCTCGACCGCAGCGAGCTGCTCACCGCGCGCGTTCTCGCACGAAGAAACGAAGCGGCGCTGCGGACGGCGCGCGCAGCTGCGGTGGAGGCCATCGCTCGTGCGCGCGCGCTGGTTACGTAACCAGCGAGCCCTCGCCCGGCTTGGCCTTCGGCAGGTTGCCGTCGGCCACCATGTTGAACTGCAGCACGTCTCTGCGTGATGCCTTCTCGCCGCGCGCGAGCGCGACGAACGCCTTGGCCGCCGCACGCGGGTCCTTCACCGCGAAGGGCTTCTGCTTCGCGTAGCCCTCCGCGAAGACGCTCGCGTCGGTGTTGTCGTCGATCGGACCGAGCGCCTTCTTGGTCAGCTTCGCGAGGTGCGCTGCGAGCGCCGCGTCGACGGCGATGAACCGCGGCGCCTCGACGATGCGGAAGATGCGCGCCGGCGGCCGGTCGAAGGCGGGGGCGTTGATGAGCGAGGCGACGGAGACGAAAGGGTCCTTTCCCCAGACGTTGAGCTCCGCGCGCGCGCGATCGAGCGGCGCGAAGCGGTGCACGCGGACGTTCACCCAACCCTTGATGATCTGCTTCCGGCGGTGGATGTCGATCGGCTCGAGCGACACACCCTCGACGCCGGCGAACGCCTTCCGCGCCAGGGCCTCCTCCATCACGAGCGCGCCGTCGCACACGAGCAGATTGAGCACCGCCGGCGGATCGTTCTTGGTGGCGCTCTTCTTCTCCTCGACGAAGAGCCCTTCGGCGCGAGGGCCGCGATCTCGTCGTCCTCTTCGAGCGTCGGGTGCTTGAGATCGTGGAACGGGCCGCGCTTCTGGAAGCTCTTGAGGATGACGTGGTCGCTCATGGTCTCCGTGCGTGCAGAGTGCTCGCGATCGCAAACAACAGGAGCGGGACGCCCCACGTCCAATCGCCGAAGCGAGTGTACAGGGTCGGCGGGGACTCGATGAGGGCCGGCTTCACCATCAGAAACGTGGCGACCTCGCGCGGCGCGCGGGCGACGACGCGGCCGAGGGCGTCGATGTGCACGGTGACGCCGGTGTTCACTGCGCGGAGCAGATCGCGCCGAGCTTCGATCGCGCGCGGGATCGACTCGAGGAGGTGCAGCTCCGGCTCCGCGCTCGCGCCGAACCACGCGTCGTTGGTGAGGTTCACGAGCAGGTTCGGGTTCTCTCGGGCGACGCGACGCGAGACGGAGGGGAGCGTGTCCTCGTAGCAGTTGAGGATGCCGGCGCGCATGCCCCCCGCGCTGAGGAGGACCGGCGCCGGGCCGGGCACGAGCCCGCCGCCGCGCGAGAACATGCGGCGGAGCGCCGGGATCCGATCGCCGAGCGGCACGACCTCGCCGAACGCGAGGAGCTCGAGCTTGGCGGCCGCGGGCGCGACGTTGCCGGCGCGGTCGGCGAGCGTCGCCGCGTTGTAGTGCCAGTGCGAGCCGGGCTCGCTGCCCTCGGGCGCGGGCGCCTCGGTGAGGACGCCGGTGAGGACGTCGCCCTGGACGCCGCCGCCGCGGATGCGGAACGCGCCGCCGTCGCGGCCGCCGTGGTGCGGGAGGATGTACGGGTAGGCAGCCTCGGGCCAGATCGACAGCTCGGCGCCCTGCTCCTCGGCGAGGCGAGTGAGGGTCCACAGCTTGACCACGATGCTGGCGGCCTGGTCGGCCTTCCACCGCTCCTTGGGCGCGATGGCCTGCTGGATGAGCGCCACGGTCTTCGTCGGTGCGGCCGCGCGCGCGCGGTCCACGGCGGGCATTCGCACCAACCCATAAATAGGCAATGCAACGACGGCGGCCGCGGTGAGCGCGCGCCCCCGCAGCGTGCGATACCCCGCGACGAACGTGCCGGCGGTGATCGCGATCCAAATCGCGACGCCGCGCTCGCCGATCACCTCGGCGAGCTGGAGGAAGATCGGCGCGCGCGCGAACGGGGCAGCGATGGTCCAGGGGAAGAGCGAGGGCAGGAGCATCGACACCGCGACGCCGAGCGCGAAGGCCGGGGCGAGGGGGACGCGGAGGCGCCGGCCGACGCCGGTGACGAATCCGCAGACCGCCCACACCGCCCCCTGCCCGAGCGACAGGAGCAACCAGCCGAGGATCGCGGCGGCGAGCGGCAGGTCGGTGAACCGCGTGATCGTCGACGGCACGAAGCTCATCGCCACGAGGTTGCAGAACAAGCCGAAGAACAGCCCGCGCACCGCGGACTGCCGGAGCGTCGCGCCCTCGAGCGCCGAGGCGAGGAGCACCACCGAGAGGAACGCGCACACGATGAACGCCGGCGGGAACGGCGGCGCCGACGCGGCGAGGAGCAGCCCGCCGAGCGCCGCCCGCGCGGTCTCCGAGCGCAACAGCCTACGCATGCGCGACGATCTCGAAGAAGGCGCGCACCTGCTCGAGATCGAAGAGCGGAGAGGCCGGCGGCAGAGACGCGCGCATGGTGCGGCCGTAGCCCTTCGTGCGGAGGCGCTTGTCGAGGATGGCCACGACGCCGGCGTCCTCGCAGGTGCGGATCAGCCGGCCGAAGCCCTGCTTGAGGGCGATCGCCGCCTCGGGGACGGAGAGCTCGGTGAATGACGAGCGGCCCTCTTCCTCGATCGCCCGGTGTCGCGCGGCGACGACCGGATCGCTCGGGACCGCGAACGGGAGCTTGTCGATCACCACGAGCCGCAGCGCGCGGCCGGGCACGTCGACGCCCTCCCAGAAGCCCATCGTGGCGACGAGGATCGCGTCGCCGCGCTCGCGGAACTCGGCGAGCAGCGAGAACTTGGGGCGCTCGCCCTGACAGAGGACGGGCCACGGGAGGTCTGCGTCGCGCAACATGGCGTGGAAGGCCCGCATGTTGCGCGTGGACGCGCAGAGCACGAACGCGCCGCCGCGCGACGCGCGAATGAGCTCGATCACCCGGAGCGCCGCGCGATCGACGAACGCGCTGTCGTTGGGTTCGGGGAGATCGACCGGCACGTAGACGCCCGCGTTCTTGCGGAAGTCGAACGGCGAGGGCACGACCAGCTCCTCGGCGCCCCGGTCGACGCCGAGGCGCCGACGCGCGTGCGTGAAGCCCTCGCCGGTGGCGAGCGTGGCCGAGGTGAGGACGACGGTGTGGGGCCACGGGCGGTTGCCCGCGAACAGCTCCTCGCGGAACACCGGCGCGAGGTCGATCGGAGAGATGCCGACGGCGCACGACCGCTGGCGGAGCTCGATCCAGGGGACGTCCTCGCGGCCGGGCGACGACACCCGGGAGAGATCGTCGCGGACCGCGGCGGCGCGGCGGGAGATCACCGCGAGCGGCTCTTCGTTGCGCTTGCCCGCCCAGCGCGCGACCGACTCGAGCGACGCGTCGAGCCGGCCCCGTAGCTCGACCATCTCGTCGGACCAGTTGTCCTCGGGGAACGGCGCGCGCCCGTCGGCCGTGGGGGCGCGAAGCGCGAGCGCGCCGAAGAGCGCCCTGGCGGCGTCGGACATGGTGTCGATGCGAACCAACGACTCGGCGAGATCGTTCCCGAGGTTCGCCTTGAGGGCCTGGAAGGTGCGCCGCGCGTCGCGCGCGATGGTCTCGACCCGCGCGCTCGACACTCGGATGCCGAAGAACTCGGTCGCGATCTCCTCGAGCTGGTGGGCCTCGTCGAAGATGACGACGTCGTGCTCGGGGATGACGCCCTTGCCGCGCACCGGCCCGCCGCGGCGGAGCGCGAGGTCGGCGAGGTAGAGGTGGTGGTTGACGACGATCACCTTCGCGCGCTGCGCGTCGTCGCGCATTTTGGTGACGAAGCAGCGCTCGTTGAAGGCGCAGCCCTGCCCGATGCGGGTGTCGCTGCCGCTCTGCACGTCTCGCCAAGCCGGGTCGTCGTCGCGCAGCCACTCGAGCTCGACGCGGTCTCCCGAGATGCTCTCGCGCGTCCATTGCTCGATGCGCGCCAGCGTTTGGGCGCGGTCGCGCGGGAGCTCGCCCGACAGAGCCTCGGCGAGGCGACGGCGGCAAACGTAGTTGGAGAGGCCCTTCATCAGCGCGGCCGAGAACTCGACGCCGAGGTGGGTCGCGAGCAGCGGGAGATCCTTGGCGTAGATCTGTTCTTGCAGCGCCTTGGTCGCGGTGGACACGACGACGCGACGGCCGCTGAGGATCGCCGGGACCAGGTAGGCGAGCGTCTTGCCGGTGCCGGTGCCGGCCTCGCAGAGCAGCACGCGCTCGGCGGTGATCGCCTCGGCGACCGCGAGGGCCATGTCGAGCTGACCGGGGCGCGCCTCGTGACGCACGCCGAGCTCGGCGAGCCCGCGCGCGATGGGGCCCTCGGGGCCGAGCGCTGCGAGGGTCTTGGCCGAGAGCACGCCCCTCTCTAAGCCGGCAGCGCGCGCGAAGGAAGTTCACCGACAAGGGAATTGCTCGCGGCTGGGCTCGCTGGTACCGCCCCTCCATGCGACGCGCGCTCGTGCATCTCGCGTTCGTCGCACTCGCGGCGATCGCGACGCGCGCGCGCGCCGAGGAGCCCGTCGCGTTGACGGTGAGCGGCTCGGCGGCGCCGGGGTTCTCGAGCAAGAGCAAGGAGGGCGATCGCCCGCGCGACACCCCCGACGCCGCGGCGCTGCTCGAGGGCCTGCCGGGGCTGCGCGTCCGTCGGCTCGGGGGCGAGGCGAGCTTCGCGACGCTGTCGATCCGCGGCGCGGCGTCCAATCAGGTCGCGATCTCGTTCGCCGGCGTGCCCCTCACCGGCGCCTCCGATCCCTCGCTCGACCTCGCGACGCTGCCGCTGTGGCCCGGCGCCGCGGCGCGCGTATATCGCACGTTCGCGCCTGCGCACCTCGGCGGCGGCTACCTCGGCGGCATCGTCGACATCGCCCCGATGGAGCTCGGGAAGAACCGCACCGAGGTCTACAACGCGGCCGGCTCGTTCGGCAGCTACCGCATGCGGGTCGCCGACACCCACGCGATCGGCGCGTTCCGCGTCGGGGCCGGCGTGAGCTACCACCGCACCGAGGGCGACTTCCGCTATTTCGATCCCTTCCGCGGGATCGACGGCGAGGTGGTGCGGCGAACCAACAACGCCGCGCAGCAGCTCGCGGGCGTCATCCAGGCGCGCCACGAGTCCGACCGATGGACGTGGCTCCTCACCACGTTGCTCGGGCTCCGCCGCGACGGCATCGGCGGCCCGTTCGATCGACCGGCGCTCGCGACCCACATGGATCGCGATCGCCAGCTGTTCGCGATCGAGGCGCGCAAGCGGGACGAGGACGGGCGCTTCGTCGCGCGGCTGTGGGGGCGGCGCGACGGCCGCACCTTCGAGGATCCGCGCGCGGAGCAAGCCTTCCTTCCGAGCCGCTCGCTCGATCGGGTCCTCGCCGCCGGGTTCGCGTTCGGACGGTCGCTCACCCTCGCTCGTCTCACGCTCGATCCGCGGGTCGACGGGTCGTTCGAGCAGCGCGACGGCGAGCGGACGCTGCCCGCGCGCGCCCCCACCCACGCGCGCGCCCGGATCGCCCTCGCCCTCGACGCGACCTACCAGCTCGCGAGCTCCACGTCGATCGTGCTCGCGGCGCGCGGCGACGTTCGGCGTGACACCGGCGAGCGCGCCGAGCTCCTGCCGGTCGCGCACCTCGGCGCCGAGCACCTCTTCAGCGACACCCTCGCGCTCGGCGCGCACGTCGGCACGCTCGCCCGCCCGCCGGGCTTCCTCGAGCTGCTCGGCGACGGCGGGATCTACTCGCCCGCCCCGGGCCTCCGCAGCGAGCGGTCGTACGCGGCCGATCTCGGCCTCCGCGCGCGCGGCGCCCGGGCGAAGGTGAGCTGGGAGGCCGAGCTCGTCGGCTTCGCGTGGGAGGTCCGCGACCTCATCCTCCTGCGCCCGGTGGGCTTGCTCTCGCTCCGCGCCGAGAACGTCGAGGCCGCGCGCATCGCGGGAGGCGAGCTCTCGGTCGCCGCGTCCACCGGGCCGGTGCGGATGGTGGTGAGCTATACCCGCCTCGTCACCGAGGACCGCACCTCCGATCCCGTCAGCCGCGGCGCGCGCCTGCCCGGCCGGCCCGATCACGACCTCACCGTCGACGCGTCGGCCCGCATCGGGCCGGTCACCCTGCGCTACGGCTTCGACCTGGTGAGCACCACGTCGCTCGACCGCGCCGGCACCCGCGAGCTGCCCACCCGCGTTTTCCACGGCGCAGGCGCCCGCCTCGACCTCGGGAGCGTGTCGGTGATCGGCGAGGTGATGAACCTCTTCGATCAGCGCACGGTCGACGTGCTCTACGAGAGCGGCGCGCGGCCCCGCTTCGACCGCTACCCGATCAGCGATTTCCTCGGGTATCCGTTGCCCGGGCGGCGGTTCTCGCTCTCGATCCGCGGGGCTCTATGACAGCGCCGCGGTGACGAGCCGCAGCGTCTCCCCCTGCGCGGGGGTGGCGACGAGCGTGCTCGCGACGGCGACCGCCGCACGACGTTGCTTGCCGGGCAGCTCGGCGAACCGTGTGCGCATGTATTCAATCGCGCGCGGCACGCCGAGCAGGGTGACCCGGGCGCAGGCTGCCGCGATCACGTCGCGTAGCGTGGAGCGGGTGATCGCCGGGAACCGCGCGCGCACGTCGCCGGCGACGGTCGCGACCAGCGCGTGCTCGTCGATCGGCTCGGCGGTGAGCGCGACGGCGACCGCGGGGTGAACGGCGAGATCGAGCAGCTCGTCGGCGGCGCGCGAGGGCGAGAAGTCGTCCGGCCAGCACTGGAGCAGCGCCAGACGCACCCGGATCGCCCGTGCACGCCCGAGCAGCACCTTGCCCGCCGAGCTGTTGGGGTGATCGATCTCGCCGATCGACTGCAGGCTGCGCGTGAGCAGATCGCTCTCGGCGGCCGGCAGCGTCTGCTCAGCGTCGCGATTGTGGTACGGGTCGCGCTCGAGCGTGCGCTCCGGATCGATCGCGGGCAGGTCGACGAAGGTGTCCGGCTCCTCGCCGATCGGGTGCACCGGGACCTCGGGGTTGGTCGACTCCTCGGACTCGAACGGCCGGGTGCGCTCGACGATCGGAAACGCGAGCGTGAAGGCGACCGCGTCCTCGACCGCGCCGCTCTGCGTGGCCTCGATCGCCTTGCGCAGCTCCAGGGCGGGCGCGATGTGAGCCGGGGAGTCCGGCGCCCTGGGATATCCGCTCGGGTGCGGCCGCATCGATCCATACTACAGCCTTTCGCCCATTCGCGGCCCGGGCGCGGTCGCTGCTGTTCCCGGGTGAGCAGCGACACGCCCGCTGCGCGCGCGAGCGACGACAAAAAAGGTACCGCGTACCGGGTCGGGGGGAGGCTTCCCTAGCGGTACGCGGCGAAGGTGTTCGTGGGTCTGCTGCGACCGAGCTACTGGTTGCGGCGGACGTACGCCGGGATGTCCCAGTCCTGATCGAGCGGCGAGGCGAAGCGCTCCGAGCGCGCCTCGTAGTTGCGGCTCACCGGCGCGACCTCGCGCGAGGCGCGGGGCTCGGGGGCGGGAGCGGACGTGCGCGTGGTGCGCGACGGCTGCACGAAGAGCGGCTCCTCGCGCGGCTGCGACGCGCGCTGCGGCGCGACTTCGCGCGAGAGCGCGCGAGCGAGCGGCTGGGCCGCGGCAGGGAGGGCCGACGGGATCGTCGCGCGCATCTGCTGCGACGAGTGGACCGACTCCTCGGCCGGCTTGTCGAAGCCGGTCGCGATGACGGTGACCTTGACCATCTCGCCGAGGCTCGGATCGATCGAGGCGCCGAAGATGATGTTCGCCTCTTCGTGCGCCTGCTCCTGGATGAGCGCGGCGGCCTCTTCGATCTCCTTCATCTTCATGTCGGGGCCGCCGACGATGTTGAGGAGGATGCCGGTGGCGCCGTCGACGGAGATGTTGTCGAGGAGCGGGCTGTTGATCGCCATCTCGGCGGCGCTGCGCGCGCGGCCCTGGCCCTTGGCGCAGCCGGTGCCCATGAGCGCGCGGCCCATGTTCGACATGACCGTCTTCACGTCGGCGAAGTCGACGTTGACGATACCGATCTGGGTGATCAGATCGCTGATCCCACGGACCGCTTGATAGAGCACTTCATCGGCGCGCTTGAAGGCCTCGATGAACGTGAGATCTTCGCCGAGATCGAACAACTTCTGGTTGGGAATCGTGATGAGCGTGTCCACCTGCTCGGTGAGGAAGTGGAGCCCCGCTTCGGCGCGCTTGGCGCGCTGGCGTCCCTCGAAGAGGAACGGCTTCGTGACGACGCCGACCGTGAGCGCACCCTCTTCGCGCGCGATCTGCGCGACGATCGGGGCCGCGCCGGTGCCGGTGCCGCCGCCCATGCCGGCGGTGATGAAGACCATGTCCGCACCGGCGACGAGCTCCTTGATGCGGTTGACGTCCTCGAGCGCGGCCTTACGACCCTGATCGGGGTTCGCGCCGGCGCCGAGGCCCTTGGTGACCGCTCCGCCGATCTGGAGCTTGGTGGGCGCGGCGTTCGCGTCCAGCGCCTGACGGTCGGTGTTGATCGCGATGAACTCGACCCCGTCGAGGCCGAACTCAATCATCGTGTTGACCGCGTTGTTACCGGAGCCGCCGACGCCGATCACCTTGATCCGCGCCTGGTTGTCCTGCTGCTCGTCCGCGAACTCGATCTGGAAAGCCATCGTCGTCCTCCGCCTCGCGCAACCTCGACCGCGGACGAGCCACCTGGCTCGAGCCCGGAATCTGGTCGCTCTTCGTCTGTCCCCTCGAACGCCTCACACACTGCGGGCGGCGATCGGGGTCGCTCGGCACGGGGCGCCTCTTCCCCGTCACTTTGCCTTGCGCCTCGGATCTACGCCTTAATCAATCACATCTTCGTCAATTTATAAAGCCCTTACGTAGTCACATAAAGAAAGCATGTAGATTCGGGCAAGTTAGAAGGCAGCCTTCAACCAACCCCAGAAGCCTGGCCGATCACTCGGCATTCCCTGGTCACGGCTGTGCTCCTTTCCGACCGCCTTCGAGGCCGGCATCGGCGCGGGCTCTTCTTCGCGCGCCTGGGCGAGGAAGATGGCGCGGGCGCCGTAGCGAGCGAGACCGACGGCGGTCGCGAACTGCGGGCCGTGGGTGAGATCCGTCAGGCCGCGCGTGCCGACCGGGTAGCCGCGGCGGACCGGCATGCCGAGGATCTCCTCGCCGAGCTCGGTCATCCCCTCCATCAGGACCGCGCCGCCACAGAGGACGACGCCGGCCGAGAGCTGCTCGAGGTAGCCGGACTCCTCGAGCTGGCGACGAACGACCGCGAAGATCTCCTCGACGCGGGGCTCGATGATGTCCGCGAGGACGCGGCGGGGCACGCGGCGGGCGGGGTAGCCGCCGACGCCGGGGACTTCCATCTCCTCGTCGTCCGGGACCATCCGGCCGAGGGCGCAGCCGCGGGCGTGCTTGAGGCGCTCCGCTTCGGCCATCGGCGTGCGGAGACCCGCCGCGATGTCGCTGGTGACGCTCATGCCGCCGACCGGGATGACGTTCGCGCTGACGATGCCGCCGTCGACGTAGAGGATCACGTCGGTGGTGCCGCCGCCGATGTCGACGACCGCGACGCCGATCTCGCGCTCGTCCTCGGTGAGGACGGCCTCGGCGCTGGCGAGCGGCTCGAGGACGACGTCGGCCACGGTGAGGCCGACGCGCTCGGCGCACTTGATGACGTTCTCGACGCAGGAGCGCGCGGCGGTGATCAGCTGCGCCTTCGCCTCGAGGCGGACGCCGCTCATGCCGACCGGCTCGCGAATGCCGTCCTGGGTGTCGACCAGGTACTCGCAGGGGAGCACGTGGAGGATCTGGCGATCGGTCGGGATCGGGATCGCGCGAGCGTTCTCGAGCACCCGCTCGACGTCGCTGCGGGTCACCTCGTTGGAGGCGATCGCGACCACGCCGTTCGACGTCTGCGCGCGCACGTGACTGCCGGCGATGCCGGCGAACACGGTGCGGATCTCGACGCCCGCCATGTTCTGCGCCTCTTCGATCGCCTGCCGGATCGACTCGGTGGTCGATGCGACGTTGGCGACGACGCCCTTGCGGAGACCCTTACAGGGGACGTTCCCGACGCCGAGGATCTCGATCTCGGAGAAGTCGCCTCCCGAGCTCTTAACCTCGGCGACGACAGCGCACACCTTCGTGGTCCCGATATCGAGCCCAACGACGATCTCACCCTGCTTCGCCATCACGTTCGCTCCTGATTCCGCAGCCGACCTGCGGGTCGACGCGAACCTGTCAGGCCTCGCGACCCGCGGCCAAGTTTTCGCAATGAGAAATCGTTCATGGCGTCGCTCCGTCGATGGTGACGGTGGCGGGCGGGAGCGCGGAGACCAGGCGGACGACCACGCGCTCGGGATGGACGTCGTCGTCGAGGAACACCGTCGTCGCGCGCGCGCCGCGCCTGGAGAGCTCGGCCTCGATCTTCGCGCCGAGGCGCACCTTCTGGCGGTAGCCGCTCTTGCCGAACACCACGCGCACCGAGACCTTGCCGCGCGAGAGCACGGCGGTGATGCCGCCGTCGGGATCGACGGCGAGCTCCTGCACGCGCCCGCCGAACAGGCCGACCCGCTCGGCGTCGGCGGCGAGATCGAGCGCGCGGCGGATGATCTGGCCCGTGGCGTCGCGATCGCTCGCCGCTGCGTCGTCGGTGAGCCCGGTCACCACCGGCATGTCGTTGGGATCGTCGGCTTCGATCTTCTTGAAGAGATCGCCGTGCGAGGTCGCGAGCCAGGTGCCGCTCGGCAGGGCGACCAGCGCCGCGGCGTCGCGCTCGATCACGTCGATCGAGACGCTCGCCGGCAGGCGACGCATGATCGTGGCGCGCTCGATCCACGGATCGCGCTCGAGCCGCGTGCGCACCGCCTCGAGGTCGAGCTCGACGACGTTCTGACCGAGGACGATCCCGGCGAGGTCGGTGATCTGTTGCCTCGTGCGGCGGTGGTTGCCCTCGATGCGGAGATCTCTGAGCGCGAAGCGCGGGCTCTGGGTCACGTAGCGGCGCGCCTGCACCGCCGCGATCACGCCGAGCGCGACGATCGCCACGCCGAGCGCGATCCGCCCCGCGAGCCGCAGCCCGCGCCACAGGGCCTCGGGATCCCACGGCTTCTTCGGCGCCACCGGCGTGTTGGCGCGCGGCGGCGTCGCAACCCGGCGGTTGCTCGGCAGGGTGCGGGCGGTCGTGCTCATGGGCGGGCCGCCAATCGATCGAGCAGCTCGCGCGCGCACTTGTTGATGTCGCCGGCGCCGAGGCAGATCACGAGATCGCCGGGCTTCACGATCTTCTCGAGCGCGTCGGTCGCCGCGGCGCGGGTCGGCACGAAGGAGACGTCGTGATGACCGTGCGCGCGGACCTGCTCGGCCAGCGACGAGCCGCTGATGCCGGGGATGGGCTCCTCGCCCGCGGCGTAGATCTCGGTGAGGAGCACGACGTCGGCGCGGTTGAAGGCGCGCGCGAACTCCTTCATCAGCGACGCAGTGCGGCTGTAGCGGTGCGGCTGGAACGCGACGACCACGCGTCTCTCGTAGGCGCGGCGCGCGGCGTCGAGGGTGGCCTCGATCTCGGCCGGGTGGTGGCCGTAGTCGTCGACCAGCGTGATCCCGTCGCTGCTCTCGCCGACGATGGTGAAGCGGCGCTGCACGCCACCGAACGACGCGAGCGCCGAGCGCACGACGTCGAGCGGCACCTCGAGCTCGTCGGCCACCGCGATGGCGGCCAGCGTGTTGAGCACGTTGTGGGCGCCGGGCATGCGCACCACGAACTCGCCGAGGCGCTCGTGCCGTCGGTAGACGTCGAACCGGGTGGACAGCCCCTCGAACGCCACGTGCATCGCGCGGTAGTCGGCCTGCGCCGAGAGGCCGTACGTGACGTGGCGGCGCTGGAGCCGCGGGAGGAGCGACTGCACCGTCGGGTGATCGAGGCACAGCACGCCGAGGCCGTAGAACGGGATCCGCTCCACGAAGCTGACGAACGCGTCCTGCAGCTTCTCGAACGTGCCGTAGTGGTCGAGGTGCTCGGGGTCGATGTTGGTGACCACGGCGAGCGTCGGCGTCAGGCGGAGGAAGGAGCCGTCGGACTCGTCGGCCTCGGCCACGAGCAAGTCGCCCTGCCCGAGCCGCGCGTTGGAGCCGAGCGCGTTGACCTTGCCGCCGACGACGACGGTCGGATCGAGCCCGGCCGCGCGGAGCACGGTGGCGACGAGCGAGGTCGTGGTGGTCTTTCCGTGCGAGCCGGCGATCGCGACGCCGTGCTTCACCCGCATCAGCTCGGCGAGCATCTCGGCGCGCGCGATCACCGGGATCTGCCGCGCGCGGGCCTCGAGCACCTCGGGGTTGTCGGGCCGAACGGCGCTGGAGATGACCACCACGTCGGCGGTGCGCACGTTGTCGGCGCGGTGGCCGACGTCGACGCGCACGCCGAGGCTCTCCAGCCGCTTGGTCACGTCGGAGGCCTTGAGGTCGGAGCCGGAGACGTCGAAGTCGAGCGAGCGGAGGATCTCCGCGAGGCCGCTCATGCCGATGCCGCCGACGCCGACGAAGTGCACGTGACGAACACGCCCGCGGAACATCAGCGTCCCCCTTTCAAGAGCTCGACCACGTCCTCGGCGATCTTCGTCGCCGCGTCCGGGATGCCGCGCGCGCGCGCGGCGTCGGCCATTCGCACGCGCGCCGCGTCGTCGTCGTAGAGACCGCCGATCGCTTCGATCAACCGCTCGGCCGTCGCGTCCGGCTGGCGGATCGCGAGCGCCGCGCCCGCCGCCGCGAGCGCCTCGGCGTTGGCCGCCTGATGATCGTCCGCCGCGTGCGGATAGGGCACGAGGATCGCCGCGCGGCCGATCGCGCACAGCTCGGCGCAGGTCATCGCCCCGGAGCGCGCGATGACGAGATCGGCCCACGCGAGCCGCGCGGGCACGTCGTCGACGAACTCCACGACCTCGGCGCCCTCGTACGCTTTGGCGCGCCCGCGACCGACCTGATGGACGACCTCGAGCTCGACGCCGCGCGCGCGGAGGCCGGCGATCACCGTGGGCATCGTCTCGTTGAGGTGTTGCGCGCCCTGGCTCCCGCCGGTGACGAACAACCGCAGCGGCCGGTCGCGGCGCGCCGGCGCGGGGACGGCGGCGAAGCCCTTGCGCAGCGGCACGCCGAGCGCCCGCGCCTTCTTCCAAACGCGGACGCCTCCGGCGCCGCTCGGGCTCGATACAGCCTCGCGGAAGCCGACGTAGATGCGCTTGGCGAGCGGCGCGAGGAGCTTCTGGGTGATGCCCGCGACGCGGTTTGGCTCGAGGAGCGCGAGCGGCACGTTGAGGGTGGCCGCGGCGACGCCCACGGGGCCGGCCGCGTAGCCGCCGATCGACACGCACAGGCGCGGACGCAGACGCGCGACCAGCGCGATCGCGCGCACGATCGCCGCACCGGCGATCATGCCGCCGCGCGCGGCGCCGAACAGCGAACGGCCCTTCATCGGCTCGATCGAGAGCGTCTCGAGGGCCCAGCCGCGCGCCGGGATCACCCGCGCCTCGAGCCCCTTCGCGGTGCCGACGAAGCGGATCTCCTCTTCGGGCACCACGTGGGCGAACGCCTCGGCGAGCGCGACCAGCGGGAACACATGGCCCCCCGTCCCTCCGCCAGCGAGGAGGATCATGCGGTCGCCTCCTGCAGCACGGGAGCTTCCGCTTCCTGCCGCACGTGGCGGCTGACGTTGAGGAGGACCCCCGCGGCCATGGCGTTCACGAGGAGCGACGAGCCACCGTAGGAGATGAACGGCAACGTCAGCCCCTTGGTCGGGAGCAGCGACATCGCGACGGCGAGGTTGATCAGCGCCTGCAGCGCGAACAGCGTCGAGAGGCCGAACGCGAGGTAGGTGCCGTAGTCGTCCGGGGCGCGGAACGCCGTGCGAACACCGCGCGCGACGAGCGCGATGTAGCAGAGGCAGAGCATCGACACGCCGACGAACCCCAGCTCCTCGCCGATCACCGCGCCGACGAAGTCGGTGTGCGCCTCGGGCAGGTAGAGGATCTGCAGGCCCTTGCCGAGACCGAGCCCGAACACCCCGCCCGAGCCGAAGGACATGCGGGCCTGGAAGGGCTGATACGCGAGGTCCTGCCGATGGGCCTCCATCTCGAGCCACGCGACGACACGCTGCCAGCGATACTCCTTGAAGCGGACGACCGCCGCGCCGCCGATGCTGCCGAGGAGCAGCGCGCCCATGATGTAGCCGACCTTCGCGCCGGCCACGAAGAGCATGGTGAACGTGAGGAGCAGGAGCACGACCGCGCTCCCGAAGTCCGGCTGCTTCATGCAGAGCAGCATCAAGAAGCCGCTCATGAGCAGGTGGGGGAGGAAGCCGACCGAGAAGGTCTTCACCCCCGCGCCCTTCTTCGCGAGCGAGTACGCGAGCCAGATCACGAGCGCGAGCTTCGCGAGCTCGGCCGGCTGGATGTGGACCGGGCCGAGGGCGATCCAGCGGGTCGCGCCGCCGCCCTTCTTGCCGAGTCCGAACACGCACGCCGACATCAGGCCGACGACCACGATCAGGATCGGGTAGGTGAGCTTCTTGTAGGCGCGGTAGTCGATCCGCGAGATGCCCCACATCAGGAGCAGACCCACCGCGCCGAACGAGACCTGGCGCTTGAGGAAGTACTGCGGGTCCTTGTACTGGACCGTCGCCTCGATCGCGCTCGCCGAGTAGACCATCACCACGCCGAACGCGATCAGTGTCACGACGAGCGCGGCCATGAACGGGTCGACCGGACCGGGCACGCGGAACAGGCCGATCAGCTTCTCGACGCGGGTGGCCGGACGGTCGGCGCGGATGTCGATCATGCACGCCCCCGTACGGCCGCGACGAAGACGTCGCCGCGGTGTTTGTAGTCCTTGAACATGTCGAAGCTCGAGCAGGCCGGCGACAGGAGGACCGCGTCGCCGGGCTCCGCGAAGCTCGCGGCCGCCGCCACCGCCTCCTCCATCGAGGCGGCGCGAACGATCGGGAGCGCGTCGCCGACCGCGGCGGCGATCAACTCCGCGGCCTCGCCGATCACCACCACGGCCCGGCCCTTCGCGCGCAGCGCGTCGACCAGCGGCGCGTACGAGCCACCCTTGTCCCGTCCCCCCGCGATCAGCACCGTCCGCGGCTCGCGCATGCCGAGGAGCGCGGTGACCGAGGCGCCGACGTTGGTGCCCTTGGAGTCGTCGTAGAACCGCACGCCGTTCTGCTCGGCGACGAACGCCGTCCGGTGCGCGAGGGCTCCGAACCCCGCGACGGCGCTGGCGAACGCGGCCGGCGCGGTGAGCGTGCGCGCCGCGGCCCACGCGGCGCAGAGGTTGGTCACGTTGTGGCGTCCCTCGAGCCGGAACGTCGAGAGCGGCATGGTCACGCCGCCGAGGCGATCGACCAGCTGGTCGCCCTCGACGCCGATCGACGCCGGGGTCGGCCCGTCGATCGTCTGCAGCCTTCCATAACCAAGTGATGCAATTCGCGCACAGAGCGCGTCGCCGTGGGGAACGATCGCGACGTCGTCGCTGGTCTGCGCCCGGAACGCGCCGCCCTTGGCGACCGCGTAGGCCTCGAACGACGGGTAGCGATCGAGGTGGTCGGGCGTGATGTTCATGAGCACCGACGCCCGCGGACGGAAGCCAGCGACGCGCTCGAGCTGGAACGAGGACACCTCGAGGACCGCGATCCCGCCGGCCGCGACGCCCGGATCGCCGTCGAGCACGGCGCGCGCGAGCGGCGTCCCGAGGTTGCCCCCGGCGAAGACCGGCTTGCCGCTCGTCGCGCACAGCGCGGCGCACAGCTCGGTGGTGGTGCTCTTCCCGTTGGTGCCGCCGATCGCGATGATCTCGGCGTCGACGTACCAGCTCGCGAGCTCGAGCTCGCCCACGATGCGAACGCCGCGGCGCTCGGCCTCGCGCAGCACCGGGAGGTTGGGGACGCCGGGCGAGACCACGATCAGATCGGCGCCGAGGAAGTCCACGCCCTGATGACCGCCGAGCACCATCTCGACGCCGGGGATCGGCGGCGCGCTCGGGCGGCTGTCGGTCGCCACGACCTTCGCGCCGCGCGCGTGCAGCAGCCGCGCCGCAGCGTCGCCGGATGCTCCGAGGCCGACCACGATGGCGTTCATCACCGCACCTTCAGTTGCGCCACGCTGACGAGCGCGAGGAGGATGGTGATGATCCAGAACCGGACGACGATCTTCGTCTCCGGCCAGCCCTTCTTCTCGAGGTGGTGGTGGAACGGCGCCCGCAGGAACAGCCGCTTCCCCTCGCCGGTGAACCGCCGGGTGAGCTTGAAATACGAGGTCTGGAGGAAGCTCGAGCCAGCCTGCACCACGAAGATGCCACCGACGATGAGCGAGAGCAGCTCGCTCTTGGTGAGCACCGCCAGCATGCCGATGCCGCCGCCGAGCGCCAGCGCCCCGACGTCGCCCATGAACACGCTCGCGGGGAACGCGTTGAACCAGAGGAACCCGATCCCGGCGCCGATCATGGCGCCGCAGTAGATCGTGAGCTCGCTCGCCGGGCTGATCGCCGGGATGTCGAGGTACTTCGCGACCGAGAACACCACGTCCGGCCGCGCCAGCGCTTCGCGCACCTCGGGGCCGACGTTGGAGAGGTAGCGCGCGAGCACCATTCCGCTGAACACCGCGCCGGTGAGGTAGGCGATGACGAGATAGGTGAGCGCGTTGATGATCACCGGGCCGATCGCCAGTCCGTCGGCGCCGTCGGTGAGGTTCACGCCGTTCGACATGCCGACCACGCAGGTCAGCGCGAACCCCATGTAGAGCCAGCCGGGCAGCACGATCGGGTGCTTGCTGAAGGCGACGAACGGGATCGCGAGGTGGAACCGGATCGACATCCAGTCGGCCGGCATGCCCCCGCGCGGCATGAACACGTAGGCGAGCGCCGCGCCGCCGATGAGGATCTGCCCGATCAGCTTGTAGCGGCCGGCGAGCCCCGCCGAGCTCTTCTCGTTGATCTTGAGGTAGTCGTCGAGATAGCCGATGACGCCGTAGCCGGCGGTGACCGCCGCGGTCGACCACACGAACACGTTGTGCGGGTCGGCCCACAGGATCGTCGGCACGAGCAGGCAGAGGATGACCAGCGCGCCGCCCATGGTCGGCGTCCCGCGCTTGACCTGGTGGTGGGCCGCCTCGTCCTCGCGCACGACCTGCCCGATCTGCTTCTTCTCGAGCTCGCGGATGAACCACGGGCTCAGGAGGAAGCTCATGAGCATCGCGGTCAGCGTCGCGGCGACGGCGCGGAACGGGATGTAGCGAAGGACATTGAGCGGCCCGAGCCACGGGTACCGATGTCGCAGTGGATAGAGGAGCTCGAAGAGCATGGCTGGCTACGCTCCCCTCCCCGGTCCATCCGATACTTCCCCACCACGGGCCAAGATCGCGTCGACGACGAGCTCGGCCGTAACGCCGCGCGACGCCTTCACGAGGACGAGATCCCCGGCCGTGATCCGCTCGGCGATCGCCGTGGCGTCCTTTGCGTTCGCGAAGCGCTCGACGTGCGCGGCGCTGTATCGGTCGGCGCCGCCGCCGAGCGTCACGAGCCACGCGGGCGAGGCCGCGGCGATCAGGCGCGAGACCTGCTCATGGGCGCGGTCGTGCTCGGCGCCGAGCTCGCGCATCTCGCCGGCGACGATCACCAGGCGGCGCTTGCTGCCCTCGGCGAGCCGACGCGCGACCTCGATCGAGGAGGCGAACGCGGCGGGGCTCGCGTTGTAGGTGTCGTCGAGGATCAACGCGCCGTCGGCGCGGCGGCGGAGCGCGAGCCTCCCCGGCACCGCGCGCACGCGTCGGGCGAGCGTCCGCTCGAGCAACGACGCCTCGACCGACTCCTCGGACAGGATCTCGAGGGCGCAGTCCGCGGCGGCGAGCGCGCCCGTGGCGTCGAGCGCGACCACCTCGCCGAGCAGCGGCACCGCGAACGAGAGCCGCGCGCGCTCGTCGAGGTCGGTGACGTTGTTCGCGGGCCGCTCGATGGTCAGGCGCGGGCGGCCGGTCTCCTCGAAGACGACGTCGATGAGGCGGTAGCGCGCGCGCGGGTGGCGACCGAAGCCGAACGCGACGGAGCGGGCGCGCACGAGGGCTGCGTGGGCCCAGGGGTCGTCGGCGCAGGCGACCGCGAACGAGCCGGCCGCCGCGAGGATCGCGGACTTCTCCAGCGCGACCGCCTGCTCCGGCGAGGCGCCGGCGATCGCGAGCCCCTCGGCGTGCGCGACCCCGACGTTGACGAGGACGCCGACGTCGGGCTCGGCGAGCGCGCACAGCGCCTCGATCTCGCCGCGCACGCTGGTGCCCATCTCAATCACTGCCGCGCGGTGCTCCGCCGTGAGGCAGAGCAGGGTCATCGGCACACCCACGCGGTTGTTCAGGTTTCCGTGGGTGGAGAGCACCGCGTCGTCGCCGAGCGAGGCCGCGAGCGCCGCCGCGCACAGCTCCTTGGTCGTGGTCTTGCCGGCCGAGCCGGTGATCGCCACGATCGCGCGCGGGGCGTCCGCCTCCCAGCGTCGTCGATGGAACGCGGCGAGCCGTCCGAGCGCCGCGAGGGTGTCGTCGCAGACGATCGCCGTCCCCGAAACCGCGCGATCGACGAGGACCGCCGCGGCGCCGTTCGCGAGCGCGCCATCGACGAAGCGGTGGCCGTCGAAGCTCTCGCCGCGGAGCGCCACGAACAGGTTTCCTCGTTGCACCGCGCGCGAGTCGGTCGTCACGCCGGTGATCACGGTGCCGGCGGGCCCGTGGAGCACGCCGCCGGTGGCGAACGCGATCTCGGCGGCGGTGAACGACGCGCTGTTGGCGGGGATCGCGGTCGCCATCAGCGCTTCCCCGTGAGCGCGCGGCGCGCCTCGGCGACGTCGTCGAACGGCCGCTTCTCGGTCCCGATGATCTGGTAGTCCTCGTGTCCCTTGCCGGCGATGAGCACCACGTCGGCGGGCGACGCGCCGGCGATCGCGCGCGCGATGGCGGCCGCGCGATCGAGCTCGACCACGCGTCGCGAGGCATCGGGCATCCCCTCGAGGATCGCGTCGACGATCGCGCGCGGCTCCTCGGTCCGCGGGTTGTCACTGGTCACGTAGGCGAGGTCGGCGGCGTGGGCGACGGCGCGCCCCATCGGCGCGCGCTTGCTCGGATCGCGATCGCCGCCGCAGCCGAACACACAGATCAGCCTTCCGCGGGTCAGCGGGCGCAGCGTCGAGAGCACCCGCGTGAGCGCGTCCGGCGAGTGCGCGTAGTCGACGAGCACCACCGGCTGCCCCTGGTCGGGCTCGGACACGAGCTCGAGTCGCCCGCGCGCCCCCCGCGACGTCCCGAGGGCCTCGGCTGCGCGCTCGGGAGCGATCTCGAGCGCGCAGAGCACGCCGAGCGAGAGCGCGAGGTTGTCGAGGTTGTGCGCGCCGAGGAGCGGGCTCCGGAGCTCGCAGCGTCCGCGCGGCGTGTCGATGGTGGCGACGATCCCCGACGCGCTGATCTCCGACGACCGGACGCAGATCTCCGCTCGGCTCCCCAGCGTCGAGACGCGGAGGACTCCGCCGGTGATCTCCTCGGCGAGCGACGCCCCGAAGGCGTCGTCGACGTTCACCACCGAGTCGCCGGGGTGGAGCTCGCCGAACAGCCGCTTCTTGGCGGCGCCGTACTCCTCGAAGGTGCGGTGATAGTCGAGGTGATCCTGCGTGAGGTTGGTGAACGCCGCGACGCGCACGCGGGTGCCGGCCAGCCGTCCCTGATCGAGCGCGTGCGAGGAGGCCTCGATCGCGGCGTGCGAAGCGCCACGCCCGCGCGCCCACGCGAGCACGCGCGCGAGCTCGTCGCCCTCGGGAGTGGTGTGCGTCGTCGGTCGCGACTCGGGGCCGAGACGGACCGCGATCGTGCCGACGAGCGCGCACGCCGGGCGCTGAGCGAGGTGATCGAGCGCGTCGGCGACGAGCGTGGTGCAGGTGGTCTTGCCGTTGGTGCCAGTGATTCCGATGACCTCGACGACGTAGGACGGGTGGTGATGCACGGCCGACGCAGCGATCCCGATCGCCGCGCGGAGCCGCGCGGCCGGCACCTCGATCGCCGGAACGCGGAGCCGCGGCCCCCCGGCCGCCCGCAGCACCGCCACCGCGCCGTGCGCGATGGCCTGCTCGGTGTACTGCTCCATCCGCGCGCGCGCCTCGTGCGGATCGCCGGCGCCGAGCCGCGCCACGTAGAGATCGCCGGGAGACACTCGCCGCGAGTCCTGCTGCACGTCCTGCACGCGGGTCACGTCGTTGCCGCGGACGGTCACGCCCTCGCGCGCGCCGCCGAGCTCGAGCGCGATCGTCGCAAGGCGCGCGCCCGGGCTCAGCGATGTGGGCGGCAACGAGTCCATCGCATGCCCTCAGGTCGCCGGCCGGAGCTCGAGCTTCACGGTGGAGCCCTTGAGGACCGCGCCCCCCGCGGGCGGATCCTGCTTCAGCACCGTGCCGCTCCCCTCGAGCACCGGCTGGAGGCCGAGCGAGGCCAGCGTCTTGATCGCGTCGCGCGCGGAGAGCCCCGACACGTCGGGGAGCGCGACGCGCGGAGCGTCGGCGGCGGCGACGAGGGTCGCGGCAGGCGCGGGCTTGGCCGCGGGCGCAGCGACCGCGCCGGTCGGTCCAGTGAGCTCGGGCGCCGACTTCGCCGCGTCGGCGTAGACGCGCGGGGTGGGATCCTCGAGCGGGAAGTTGATCGGCTGCTTGGCCACGTCGCCGCTGGGCGCGACTCCATAACGTGCCAATGCACGCATCGCGATCCGGCGAAACACCGGCGCGGCGACCTGCCCGCCGAGGTGCGCGACCCACGGCTCGTCGACGACGACGGCGATGACGAAGCGCGGCTTCTGCGCCGGCACGAAGCCGACGAACGAAGAGACGAACTTGTCGGGATCGTACTTGCCGGTGGCCGGATCGGCCTTCTGCGCGGTCGCGGTCTTGCCGGCGACGCGGTAGCCGGGGATGTACGCCTCGCGCCCGGTGCCGCCCTCCTCGACGACGCCGGTCATCATCTCGGTCACCATCCGCGCCGCGGACGCGGGGACGACCTCGCGCTTCACCCTCGGCAGATCCTCGCGCACGACGCCGCCCGCGCCGTTGGTGATCCGCTTGACCAGGAGCGGCTCGAGCAGGCGACCGCCGTTGGCGATCGCGCCCATCGCCATCGCGAGCTGCACGGTGGTGACGCTGATGCCCTGACCGAAGCTCGCCGACGCGACCTCGACCTCGTACCAGGGCCGGCCCTTCGCACGGAGCACGCCGCTCGCCTCGCCGGGGAGGCCGAGGCCGGTCGGCTCGCCGAAGCCGAAGCGCTTGAGCGCGCTGTAGAGGCCGGCTTCGCCGAGCGAGATGCCGATCTTCGCGGCGCAGATGTTCGACGACTTGGCGATGATCTGCGACGGCGAGAGCATCCCCTCGGGGTGGGTGTCGTGGATGGTGACGCCGCCGATCGACCACGCGCCGTTCTCGCAGAACAGCGCCTGGGTGGGGTTGAGCTTCCCCTCGGCGAGCGCGGCCGCGACGGTGAAGATCTTCATCGTCGACCCGGGCTCGACGCGGTCGGCGATCGCGTGGTGCCGGCGCGCCTCGATCGGGGAGTCGCCGTAGTCGTTGGGGTTGAACCCCGGGGCGCTCGCGATCGCGATGATCTCGCCGGTGTTGGGATCGATCACCACCGCGCTGCCGGACTTGGCCTCGAACGCGCGAAGCGCTGCCTCGAGATCCTCCTGCACCTGGAACTGGAGCCCGAGGTCGAGCGACAGATGCACGTCGTCGCCGACCAGCGAGCGCTCGTCCTCGAGGCCGTCGCCGAAGAGGAGCGTGCCCTTGCGATCGCGGAGCGCGGTGATCTGATCGGGGTTGCCGCGGAGGTCCTCGTCGTAGGACTTCTCGAGGCCGTCGAGGCCGTTGCCGTCCGCGCCGACGTACCCGACGAGGCCCCACAGCGCCTCGCGGCCGGGGTAGAAGCGGTGTCCCTCGCCCTCGATCATCAGCCCCTTGATCGCGTCCGGCTTGCGCGGATCGATCAACGCGCGGAGCGCGACGGCCTCTTCCTGGCTCACGCGACGCTTGAGCCACGCGAACCGGCGCTTGCTCTTGAGCTTCTGCTGGACCTCGGGGAACGGGAGCGAGAGCGCGGCCGCGAGCTTCGCGGCGTTGGCGTCGAGCAGCATCGACGCCTTGGGCTCGGGGATCCCGCGCACCATCTCGTGCGCGTTGACCGCGACCGAGGGCACGTCGACCGACACGGCCAGGGGCTCCCCGTTGCGATCGAGGATCGAGCCGCGGGTGGGCGCCACCCTCAAGCGACGCTGGCGCTGTCGCTCGGCGATCTGCCGCCACTCCGCGCCGTGCTTGACCTGGATGTTGAACGCGCTCGAGACGACCGAGAACAGGCCGAGTCCGAGCAGCCCGCAGAGGACGCCCATGCGGAAGCGGATCCAGCGCGCACGCTGCGGGTCGATGTTGATCACGGCTTGCCGCTCCCTGCCGGCGCGGGGGCGGCGGTCGGCTCGATCGGCGCGCCGACGACGAAGATGCGCTGGGGCGGGGGCTCCTCGAGCCGCAGCACGCCCTTGGCGAGCGCCTCGATGCGCTCGGGGTTCCGGTAACTGACCGCTTCGACCTGGAGCACGCGGCGGGTCTCGCGCAGCTGGGCCTGCTTAGCGCGCGCCTTGCCGAGTCGATAGCCGAGCTCGACGGCGCGGCTGCGGAGCGCGAGGTAGAGGATGAACGCGGACGCCGTGGCGACGACGGCGAGCGTCCACAGCCCGACGAAGCGGCTCGCCCGGGTCACGACGGGCCTCCCTGCCCGCGATCGGGCCCGGAGCCGTGCTTGCGCGCGCGCCGCGCCGCGTACTTCGCCGCGCGCGGATCGACCTCTGCCTCGGTCGCCGACTTGCGCCGCGCGGCTCGCAACTTGGCGCTCCGCGCGCGCGGGTTCTCGACGATCTCCTCGGGGCTCGCCTCGATCGGCTTCTTCGCGAGCGGCGCCCACGTCGCTCCGTCGGCGAACGCGCGCTTGACCCTGCGGTCCTCGAGCGAGTGGAACGAGATGATCGCCGCGACGCCGTTCGGCGACAGCAGCTCGGGGAGCGCGGAGAGCAGGCGATCGAGCTCGCCGAGCTCGTCGTTGACCGCGATGCGGAGCGCCTGGAACGTGCGGGTGGCGGGGTCGATCCCGCTCCGCTTGTCCCCGCCGACGGCCTGATAGATCGCGTGGCGGAGATCGCCGGTGGTCGCGAGCTGGCCGGCCTCCTCGGCGCGCTTGATCGAGCGCGCGATGCGCCGCGAAGCCCGCTCCTCGCCCAGCTCGAAGATGACGTCGGCGAGCTGCTCCTCGCCGAACGACGCGATGAGCTCGCGAGCCGTCTGGCCGGTCGAGCGATCCATGCGCATGTCGAGCGGCGCGTCGGACGCGTCCCTCCGGAACGACATGCCACGGCTGGCGTCGTCGAGCTGGGGAGAGGACACGCCGAGGTCGGCGACGAGGCCGTCGAGCCCCGATGGCAGCAAGTTGGCAGCATCGCCGAACGGACCGCGAGTGATTCGCACACGGTCCCCAAATTTCTCGAGCCGTTCGGTGCTGGCAGCAATGGCAGCATCGTCGCGATCGAGCCCGATCAGCCGGCAGTTGGCTGCCGAGAGGATGGCCTCGGCGTGGCCACCGCCGCCGAGCGTGACGTCGGCATACGTGGCGCCGTCGCGCGGTGACAGCGCGCGCACAACCTCGTCGCGGAGGACCGTCCGGTGCGCGAAGCCGCTCACAGGCCGAGCTCCCCGAGCTTGCTCGCGAGCGCGCGGCGCTCGTCCTCGGTGGTCTCGGTGACCCGCGTCCACCGCTCCTTCGACCAGAGCTCGGCGTAGCGACCCATCCCCGCCCAGATCGCGTCCTTCTCCAGCGCCGCGTACGCGCGCAGGGTCGGCGGGATGAGCACGCGGCCCTGCGAGTCGATGGGAGTCTCGACCGCGGCCGACACGTAGATGCGCCGCAGCTTGACGACGTGGGGATCGAACCGCGGAAGCTTCGAGAGCTTCTCCTCGAACGCACGCCACTCCGACAGCGGATACGCAACGAGGCAGGGATCGAGCCCGGAGGTGATCACCATGCCCTCCGCTCCATCTGCCGAGGAGCCCGCGGAGAAGGCGCCGAGCGCGTCGCGAAAACGCGAGGGGACGCTGGTGCGCCCCTTCGCGTCGATCGCGTGCTCGTACTGACCCTGCCACATCTGCCGGCACCCCTATGGGGAAGAGAGGCACCATTTGCCACTTTCCTCCACGAACCGCCCCCACACTACGGAGCGGGGCGCATGGCCGTCAAGAAGATCGCCCAGGAAATGCTGTAGGTTTTTGGCGGATGACGCGAAGCGCCGCCGTGCGTCATACACAGGGTGTGGATAACCCGTGGAGAGGGCGCGGGCCCACTCTTCTACAAGTCGTTAACGAAGCGGCCGCGCGTCGCCGATTATTGGGCGGACGCCGACGCCGACGCGCTCGGGGCGGGCGGCGTGCTCTTCGGGACCATCTCGGCGGTGACGGGGCTCGGGAGGATCACCGCGCTGCCGGGCGTGGCCGGAGTCGTGGACGTCGGGGGCGGGTTGCCGCCGCACGCTGCGAACGTCGCACCGATCGTGAGCGCAATGAGGAGCGAGCGCATCGGTAGCGAGCATAGCCTTCCGCGACGGCGGCGTATGGAATAGAGCGAGGGGCATGCGGGCGCTGTCGCTGCTCACGGCCTCCGCCCTCCTCGCGGTGTCGTCGTCCGCTGCGGCCGGCTACGTCCGCGGCCCCTACCTGCAGGACGTCGGGACGCGCCAGGCCGCGGTGATGTTCGAGCTCGATGTCGCCCACGGCGCCACGCTCGAGGTCGTCAAAGAGGGCGAGGCGCCCAAGTCGTTCAAGAGCGACAAAGAGGCGACGCACGAGATCGTGGCCACCGGCCTGGAGCCGGCGACCTCGTATCGCTACACGCTCACGCTCGACGACGGCACCGCGGAGAAGGGCGGCTTCACCACCGCGCCCGAGGACGCACGGCCGTTCACGTTCCTCGTCTACGGCGACAACCGCAGCAACCCGTACGCGCACGCGGCCATCGTCGCCGCGATCCGCAAGACGCCGGGGGCGATGCTGCTCCACACCGGCGACATGGTCTACAACGGCACCAACCTCGCCGATTGGAACGAGTTCTTCTCGATCGAGCGCGAGCTCCTCCGCGATCGCTGCATGTTTCCCACGATCGGAAACCACGAGATCGCGATGCCCACGTCCGACGGTGCGCTCCGCTACGCGCGGATGTTCCGCGTGCCGGCGCCGCCCGAAGCCGCGGAGCGCTGGTACACGTTCCGTTGGAGCTCGGTGCGGTTCTTCATGCTCGACGCGCACGACGAGTTCGCGACCGCCGAGCGCACCTGGCTCGAGAAGGCGCTCGAGTCGGCGAAGAACGAGGCTGGCGTTGCCCACCGCATCGTCGTGCTCCACCACGGGCCGTACTCGTCGGGCCTGCACGGCGGCAACGAGGCGCTGCGCATGGCGCGCGTCCCCGAGCTGCTCCGCGCCTACAAGGTCGACCTCGTGCTCTCGGGCCACGATCACATCTACGAGCGCGGCGACGCGGCGGGCCTGCGCTACGTCGTCTCGGGGGGGGGCGGCGCCCCCGTTTACCGCGAGTACCGCGCCGAGAAGACGACGCTCAAGTTCGAGCCGGTCTACCACTTCCTCAAGGTCGACGTCGCCGCCGAGGGCCTGACGATGACGGCGCTGCGGCACGACCTGTCGCTCATCGAATCGTGTCGGATCCTGCCCACGGGGTGGAGCTGCGGCACCCCTCCGAGCGCCGCGTCGGGCGCGGTCTCGGCCGCGCCGCCCGCCCAGCCACCGGCCTCGCCGCCAGCGAAGCCGCGCTCGTGCGGGTGCACGCTGGTGTCGGGGGGCTCGGAGTGGCTCGGTTTCGTGCTCGCCGGCGCCCTCGCGGGCGCGGTCAGCCTGCGGCCCCGGGGCCGCCGACGCTGAAACCTTCGCATTGGCGGCCCGGGCGAGGCATGATTCGGGCAGATGGACACGCGACGACTCGCGCAGGTCGCGCCGATCGCCGTGGTCGCGGCAACGTTCGCGTTCTGGCTCACGAACGGCTGCGCCTGGGAATACGAGGTCGGAGCGACCGTCGACGAGGCGGGCACCGAGACCTCGACCGGCGAGACGACGCCCCCGGGCGACACGGGCGGCGACGCCGTGGCCGACGGCCCGTACACCCTGCCCGACGGCCGAGTCTGTACCGGCCACGACGAGGACAAGGACGGCGTCCCCGACGACTGCGACAACTGCCCCAACGTCGCCAACCCCACCCAGGGCGGTGACATGATCGGGAGCGCGTGCTCGGTGCCGAGCGCGTTCATCCCCTCGCCGACCCGGCTCCTCTTCGATCCGTTCACCTCGATGAGCGCGTGGAAGCCGTACGGCTCGGGCGTCGGCGTGTTCGACCTCGGGCTCGACGACACGCTCGTCGGCGGCAGCCTGACCGACGAGCTCCGCTTCCTCCAGGGCACCACCGGCGCCGGATCCTCGTCGGTCGTCGCGACGACGACGGTCACCATCGCCGAGGAGAACAACGGCAGCGCTGGCCTGCTCCTGCGGATCAACGGCGATCCGATGAAGAAGTTCTATTTGTGCGCGCTCTCGATGGCCAACGGCTTCGCCGTGGCGCGCGCGCCCGACACCGGCTGCAACGGCGGCCTGTGCGCGCCGATCACGTTCACGATGCCGACCGACGCCGGGGCGATGGCCGCGCAGTTCCCGATCCCGGCCGACATCCCGCACGCCCCCGGCGACCAGATCGGCCTGCGCGCCTCGGTCACGGCGAGCATGGGCGACGGCGGCATCCTCGGCGACTTCGAGTGCCGCGTCTTCGATCCGAAGCGACCCGAGACGCTCGCCAGCACCGACCCCAAGTACGCGATCAAGATCACCGCCGGCGGCACGCGGTGGTTCGCGACCGGCGAGGTCGGGCTCTACGCGCAGCGCTCGAAGGCGAGCTTCGGCTCGATCGACATCCTGCGCGGCCCCTGATCACAGCCACTTCTTACGGCGGTAGATCAAGAGGATCACCACCGACAGCACGCCCATGAAGACCAGCGTGCCGAAGTAGGCGCCCGGCTTCTTGAGCTCGGGCATCTCCTCGAAGTTCATGCCGTACACGCCCGCGATGAACGACAACGGCATGAAGATCGTCGTCGCCAGCGTGAGCGTCTTCATGATTTGGTTCATCTTGTTCGACTGCACCGAGAGGTGCGCCTCGAACGTGCCGGCGATGAGCTCGCGATAGCTGTCGGCGAGATCGCTCACGCGCGCGAAGTGGTCGTAGATGTCGCGGAAGAACGGGACGAGGGTCTCGGGGATTTCGTCGAACTCGCCGCGGCTGAGGCGATAGAGCACCTCTTTTTGGTGGATCGTGACGCGGCGGAGCTGTTGGAGCTGCCGCTTGACGGCGAAGATCCGCTTGAGGACGTCCTGCCCGCTGTCGCTGAGGACCTCGTGCTCGAGCACGCCGATCTCGTCGTCGAGGCGGTCGAGCAGCGGGATGTAGTCGTCGACGACGCGATCGAGCACCGCGTGCGCGAGCCACGCCGAGCCGCGCTTGATGGCGCGCTGCGTACGCAGGGCGTCGCGGTAGATCTCGTCGAGCGCCCGAGAGCCCTGGGCGTGGTGGGTGACGAGGTAGTTCTGCCCGAGGAGGATATCGAGCTCGACGAGATCGAGCGTCTCCGGGTCGTCGTCGCGCGGGGTCGGCGAGGGCGCGTGGAACAGGACGTAGACGTAGTCGCCGTAGTCCTCGATCTTCGGTCGGACGCAGTCCATGAACACGTCCTCGATGATCAGCGGGTGGATCTCGAGGCCGCCCGAGCCGAGCAGGCGTTCGTTCTCGTCCGTCCGGCCGAGGAGGTCGATCCAGGTGACCTTGCCGGCGCGGATCGCGGCGAGGGCAGCCTCGAGCGTGCCGTGCTCGACCACCTGGTCGTCCCACGAAACCGCGCGAAACCGCGGCTCGCCCGTGACCTCCTCCGATTCCGCCATCGCCGCCGACGAACATACCCCGAGATTCGAGCGCGCTGCGCTGCTCGTGGTAATTTGACGGCATATGCGATCGCTGCGCTTCCTTTCGGCGCCCGGCTTCCGGCGCGCCCTGCTCATGGTCCTCCCGGCCGCCCTGATCGCGGTCGGCGCCGTCCATTGTGCCGGCGGCAACGACGAAACGCCCCAGCCCGAGACCGACTCCGGGACCGAGGCCGAGGTCGACAGCACCGCCGACTCCGTGCCGATGGACACGCCCGCCGAGACGACGCCGGACACGGCGCCGCCCGACACCGGCGCGCCGGTGACCTGCGCCAAGGGCCCCGCGTTCAACGCGCCGGTGCGGGTGAACCACAACCCCGACTCGCTCCGCCGCGTGGCCAACGCCGGCATGGCGCGGCTCGACGACGGCCGGCTGATGATCGTGATGCTCGAGGCGATCGACACCGGCACCCGCTATGCGGTCTGGGCGCGCACGGTCGACCCGGTGACCTCGACGATCTCTCCCGACGAGCGCCTCGACGTCGACGCCGACGCGATCACCGAGTCGAGCCCGCTGCAGATCAACGCCATCGCGGACGGAGCCGCGATCGCCGTGCGCTACGGCGGCGCCCACGCGCGCGTGTACTCGAAGGGCAAGTGGTCGCCGGATCTCGCCTCCGCGATGCCCCTCGTCCCGTCCGACGAGCTCGGGGCGGTCGCCGCGCCGACGGGCCAGGTGCTGGTGACGCGGAGCCGCGCCGGGGCGGCGGCGCCGAACGGCAACGCGATCGTGTTCCGCCCCGACGAGGGCGGCGCCAAGGGAAGCTGGAGCGTCGCGCAGTCGCTCGACCTCGCGGGCTCGAGCGGCAAGCCGCGCATCGACGCGCACGCCCTCCCCGACGGCCGGTTCCTCACGCTCACCTGGCAGGGCGCCGGCGGCCCGGCGGTCCGCACCCGCTCGCTGTCGGGCTCGTGGTCGACCCCCTCGCCCAAGGCCGAGGTCGCCCCGGCCGACGCGAACCCCCAGTATCGCCTCCTCGACGACGGCAGCATCGTGCTCGCGGGTCTCGAGGGCAGCGGCGACACGCGACGCGTCGTCACCTCGACGTGGACGTCGACCGACAACTGGTCGACGGCGCGCCTCCTGTCGAAGCTCCCCGGTGACACCAACGGCGTCGTTCCCGCGGGCGTCGGTCCCTATCTGTTCACCGTGACCGGCGCGGAGACGGAGTTCGTCGCGTGGGTCGCGGGCTGCGCGGCGGCCGCGAAGGACTGCGAGTTCCAGGCCGTCAGCCGTCGCTACAGCGGCGGCACGTGGAAGGATCCGGTGGTGCTCGCGATCGGCGAGAAGCGCAACGGCGCCGACGGGGCGTCGGTCATCGCGCTGAACGGATCGACCCCGCTCGTCAGCCGCTTGGGCTTCACGCGCACCACCGTGGACTTGCTCGTGCGCAACGGCGCCGACTACACCGCGCCGATGTCGCTCACCGCCGACACGCCGCTGTTCGGGCCCTCCACCTTCATCGAGGCCCGGTTCTTCGGCGACGCGACCAACCTGTGGACGCTGGTGCGCCGCGAGACCGTCACCATGGGCGTCACGGTTCCGGGGGCGATGGCGCTCGGGCGAATCAACGCCACGGCGGGTAAGGCGTCGTGGTCCCTGATCACGGCCGGGAGCTACGAGGTCCGGTCGTTCCTCGAGGTCTATCCCTACGCCGACGGCGCGGGCGGGTTGACCGTGGGCGCCGGCATGGCGACGAGCGGCATGGAGAACGCGCCGGTGCTCGCCCACGCCAACGCCCCCGCCATGGACGTCATGACCGAGGCGTCCTCGGTGATCTCGACCGACGAGACCTCCGCGTCCTTCGTCAACGTCCCGCGCACCCCGCCGCGGCCGGGACGCGACCGCTCGGCGTTGTATCTGCTCGCCGCCAAGCCGTCCCCCACGACCACGCGGCTCCGCGCGTACGCCTACAACGGGGTCGGCGGCGCCGCGCCCCGCGTGCTCGCGAACGAGTCGCGCGCGCCGCGCGCGTTCGCCGACGGCACCGTGATGTTCGGCTGCGGCGGCGCGATTCTGTACGCCGCCGACCCGATCGACGGCTCGCACACGCTCGAGCTGGTGATCGTACGCGAGTCGACCGCCCCCGCCCCCGACGCGGGTTAGCGGGCCTTCTTCTTCTTCTTCACGCCCGCGCGCTCCGGCAGCGGGTAGTCGATGGTCTTCATCAGCGACTTGCGGCGCGCGAGGACGGCCCGCTGCAGGCGCTCGACCGCGCGATCGCGGGCGGTGTAGAGCCTCGACGGCGCGCGACGCATCGTCGGATCGCTGAGGAGCGCGTAGACGAGCCAGGGGAAGACCGCGGTCACGTCGGTGTGCACGTACATCGAGCCGTGGGCGACGCTCTCGGCGGAGACCTTGCCCCAGGTGTGCCCCTCGCCCGCCGGGCAGGACGACAGCGCGCCGTTGTCGACCGGATCGACGCAGAACTGCAGATCGAGGTCGAAGCCGTGCGTGGGAACGCCGAGGATCTGGTCGAGGAGCGGCTCGCCCTGGAGCGTGTAGTTCTTGGGCACGCCGCCGCCGAGGATCCAGATCGCCATCTTCTTCTTGTCGGTCGAGAAGCAGTGGTGCTGGATCGCCCCCATCTCGAAGACGTCGTCGTTGATGTCGATCTCGAGCTTGAACTGCTCGCCGAGGAGGCGCTTGAGCTTGACGATGTTGAGGAAGATGGAGCCGTCCTGCACGGCGCCGACAAAGATCGGCACGCCGTAGCGATAGGACGTGGCGAGCAGCGAGGGCTCGGTGATCCCGAGCGCGTCCTCGATCGCGGCGATCTGGCGGCCGAGCTTGTAGTGGAGTTCGGTCGTGGTCATCCGCTTCTGGAACTCGGGGCGGCGCAGGATCGCCGAGAACAGCTTGTCGGTCTCGAGGAGGGTCTCCTCCCAGAAGCCGAGGTCGTAGATGCGGATGATCTTCGCGAGGCGGTACTGCAGGTCGCCGGCGCTCGGGTCGATCTCGCGGATGCGGTGGCCAATGACGCGGTGGGCGTCGTGGTAGAGGTTGGCGCCGGTGGTGGTGATGACGTCGATGATCCCGCGCTCGATGAGCGGGATGATGCACGACGCGTGGAGACCGGCCGGGGTCATCGCGCCCGAGAGCGTGAGGAACACCCGAGCGTCCTCCTCGATGGAGCGGCGCATCAGCGAGAACGCGATGCGCTCCTGCCGGCCGACGTAGGCCGGGAACTTCCCCTCGATGATGTCGCGCGGCCGCTCGCGGCCGGTGATCGCCGCCGGGCGCACGTCCCGAGCGCGCTCGAACGCCGCGCGGTGACCTCTACCGGACTTCGCCCCAACTTCAGCGCGCTTGGCCATCAGGTGCGTCGGTTCTCAGGAGGGGCTCGCGGCGTCAAGCCCGCGGCGTGCAGTTTTTCCGCGCGATCGACGGTGGGGACTTCCCTCCGGCGCGAACGGGGTTAGCTTTGCCGTCCGCTTATGGATGCCCCCGAGAGCGACCTCCAGCTCGTCGCGCGCCTGCAGAAGGGGGACAAGACCGCGTTCCGCGAGATCGTCCGCCGCCACCAGGACAAGGTCTATCGCCTTGCCCTGCGGCTCACCCGTGAGGAAGCGCGCGCGCAGGACGCCATGCAGGACGCGTTTCTCCAGGTCTATCGCAAGATCGATCAGTTCCAGGAGCACTCCGCGTTCACCACCTGGCTCTACCGGATCACGGTCAACGCGGCGCTGATGCGCATGCGGACCGAGCGCCGTCACCGCGAGACCTCCCTCGAGGACGCGTCGCCCCGCTACACCGAGGCGGGCGAGATCGCCGAGCCGGTCGACGATTGGTCGACCGCCGTCGACGACGACGCCGGAAACCGCGAGCTCGCCAAGCACGCCGCGGTCGCCATCGACGAGCTGCCCGAGACGTATCGCTCGGTGTTCGTCCTCCGCGAGCTCGAGGACATGTCCACCGAAGACGTCGCCAGCATCCTGGACCTCACCGTACCCACGGTGAAGACCCGCCTTCACCGCGCACGCCTCGCCCTTCGCAAGGCGCTGGCCGACCGCGTGAAGGGCACCGACTTGGAAGAACAACCCAAACGTGGAGCACACTCGTGAGCCCTGAAGATATCCAGGAAGTCCTCAAGATCTGCGACGCCGGCGCCGCCGACGAGCGCGGTTTCCGTGAGCTCCCGCAGAAGACCACCGTGACCCTCTACCTCGCCAAGAGCTCGGTCGGCCTGACCGTGTCGGGGATCGAGGCGCTCGCGGTGCGTGGGCATCACCTCCAGGCGCGCACGCTGAAGGGCGATCTCTACCTGGTCTCCCTCGACGACGTGTTCGCCGCGAACGTCGAGGGCCGCGCGGAGTCCAAGAGCGCTCGGCGCGCCGGGTTCGCCTCGGGTTGAGCGGTCTGCTCCTCCGCGCGCTCGCGCGGCTCGTCGCGTGGCTCCCCTTCGCGGCCCTGCCGCGGCTCGGGCGCGCGCTCGCGTGGCTCGCTTTCGACGTGCTGCGGATCCGGCGCGCCCACGTCGAGTCCGCCCTTGAGCGCGCCGGTCTGCCGCCGGTGGCACGCGACGTCTATCGGCAGCTCGGCGCGTCGGCGCTCGAGCTGCTGTGGGTGTCCGCGCGCCCGGACGCCGACGTCGCCGCGTTGGTCCGGGTCGAGGGGCGCGATCGCTTCGATCGCGCCCGCGCCCTCGGGCGTGGCGTGATCGTCGCGACCGCGCACACCGGCAACTGGGATCTGACCGCGTGCGCGTGCGCGGCGATGACGCCGCTGAGCGTCGTGACCAAGCGCCTCTCCTCGCGCTCGACCGACCGCTTCTGGCAGGAGACCCGCAGCGCGAGGGGCGTCGACCTGATCGCCGCGCCGGACGGGGGCGTGCTCCGAGCGGCGCGGCAGCGGCTCGCCGCGGGCCGCGCCGTGGCGCTCCTCGTCGACCAGGATCCGGAGCGCACGACGAGCGTCGTCGAAGCGCCCTTCCTCGGCGCGATCGCGGTGCACGACACCTTCGCGGCGACCCTCGCCGCCCGCACCGGAGCGCCCATCGTGGTCGCGCTCGCGCGGCGCACCGCCGCGGGCAACGTCGTGGAGATCGTCGCGGTGATCGAGCCCCCCGTCCGCGCCGGCCGGGCGTGGATCGCCGCGACGACGCGCGCCATCGCCGCGCACGTCGACGCGTTCGTGCGCGACACGCCGGCGATGTGGCTATGGCTGCATCGGCGCTGGAAGACGCGCCTACCGACGGATTACGGCGCGCACTTGCCGCGCTCGCACTTGTTGCCGGGCGGGCAGTCGCTGTTGGCGTTGCACTCGGTGACCGACACCGAGGCCGAGACGGAGATGTTCACGCCGGTGGGGCCGCCGGGCGCAGCGCCGGGGGTGGCCACGCCGGCCGAGGCCGGATCGACGCAGAACGCGCCGATCGAGTCGCCCTGGGCGGGCGGCGACCGACGAAACGCCACGGCCGGGCAGCCGTTGCCCGCCGCCGCGTCGGCGACCTTGCCGCGGTAGCGACCCCAGTCACCGAGCGCCTTCTTGGGCGCGCGGAACACGCCGAGCGTGCGCCAGGGCAACGCGGCGCCGGCGTACTGGCAATCCTGCGGCTGGAGCGTGGGCTCGCGGCAGTCGATCTCGTAGAAGGTCACGTCGCTCTTCGAGCGCTTCCCCGAGCGGGCGCCGTCGTACGAGACGGAGTAGCCGCCGCAGGCTGAGGTCAGCGCAAGGGCGCCAGTGAGGAGGGCCAGGCCACGGAGGGCGGCGGTAGACGAGCTCTTCATTCGGCCTCGTTCGCACGTTAAGGACGCGGGGAAAAGCCCGGAGTGCGGGCTTGTGGATTGCCTCTTTGGGACGGAAGCGCCATGACCTCGATTCACCATGGCGAACCTCCCCCCGATCTACGTCGTTTCTGCTCGCCGCACGGCGATTGGCGCCTACCTCGGCACGCTCGCGGACGTCCCCGCCCCGCGCCTCGGAGAGACGGCGATCAAAGCCGCGCTCGCCGACGCCAACGTCCCCGTCGACGCGATCACGCAGTGCTACATGGGCAACGTCCTCAACGCCGGGATCGGGCAGGCGCCCGCCCGCCAGGCCGCGCGCTTCGCCGGGCTCAACGACGCGACCGCGTGCGTGACCGTCGGCAAGGTCTGCGGCTCCGGCCTCGAGGCGATCATCCTCGCGACGCGCGCGATCGCCCTCGGCGACGCCGACGTGATCGTCGCCGGCGGCATGGAGTCGATGTCGAACGTGCCCTACTACCTGCAGAAGGCGCGCACCGGCTATCGCATGGGCCACGGTCAGCTCGTCGACGGGATGATCCACGACGGCCTGTGGGATCCGTACAAGGACTTCCACATGGGCAACGCCGGCGAGCTCTGCGCCAAGAAGTACGAGTTCACCCGCGAGGCACAGGACGACTACGCCAAGGAGTCGTTCCGCCGCGCGGTCGCCGCCCAGAAAGAGGGGCTGTTCAAGGACGAGATCGCGGCGGTCGCGGTCCCGCAGCGCAAGGGCGATCCGCTGCAGATCGCCGAGGACGAGGGCCCGAGGAAGGGCGATCCGTCGAAGATGTCCGCGCTCAAGCCGGCCTTCGCGAAGGACGGCACGATCACCGCGGCCAACGCGTCGTCGATCAACGATGGCGGCGCGGCGGTGGTGCTCGCCAGCGAGAGCGCCGTCAAGCAGCACAACCTCAAGCCCATCGCGAAGATCGTCGGCTACGGCGCCGCCGCGCAGGCCCCCGAGTGGTTCACCACCGCGCCGGGCCTCGCCATCAAGGACGCGAGCAAGCGCAGCGGCATCCCGGTCAAGGACATCGACCTCTTCGAGGTCAACGAGGCGTTCGCCGTCGTCGCGATGGCCGCCCTCCGCGACTGCGAGCTCGACCACGGCAGGGTCAACGTGCACGGTGGCGCGATCGCCCTCGGACACCCGATCGGCGCGAGCGGCGCCCGCATCTTCGTCACGCTCGTCCACGCGCTGCGTCAGCGCAATCTGAAGCGGGGCCTGGCGACCCTGTGCATCGGCGGCGGCGAGGCCAACGCCGTGATTGTCGAGCGGCTGTAGCGGGCCCCGGGGGGCCCCCGGCCTGGACGATCGCTCCGGCCCCGAACTCGACAACCCGCTCGCGTACGCGCGCGCGGCTCCGAAATTTGAAACCTAGAGCCGTCCGCCGGCGTAGTGCACACTAGGATTGAAGCATGCTCGGGATCCTCGGCGTCGCGCTCCTTGGGGGACTCATCCTCAACGTGATGCCGTGCGTGCTGCCGGTGCTGGCGCTCAAGGCGTTCCACGCCGTCGAGCACAGCAAGCACGACCCGCGCAAACGCGCGCTCCACGGCTGGGCCTACACGGCCGGCACGGTGTCGCTCTTCGTCGCGCTCGCGCTGGTGCTCATCGTCATCAAGGCGTCGGGCAAGCGGCTCGGCTGGGGCATGCAGTTCCAGCACCCGCCCTTCGTCGCGGCGATGACGGCCATCGTCTTCGCGTTCGCCCTCAACGCCCTCGGCGTCTTCGAGATCCTCATCTCCGCGCAGGGCAAGGAGGGCGAGGAGGACAAGCTCTGGGGCTCGGTCGCCAACGGTTGGTTCGCGGCGATCATGTCCACCCCCTGCTCGGCGCCGTTCCTCGGCACCGCGGCGGCCTTCGCGCTCGCGGCCAACACCGCCGGCTGGCAGACGACGCTCGTCTTCGCGACCATCGGCTTCGGCCTCGCGCTCCCCTACCTGCTCCTCACGCAGATCCCGGCCATCGGCCGCATCCTCCCCCGCCCCGGCGCGTGGATGGAGACGATGAAGCAGCTGATGGGCTTCACGCTGCTCGGGACCGCGATCTGGCTCTACCGCACGTTCCAGGTGCAGGTCACCGCCGAGAGCGCGAACTGGTTCCTCTTCTTCCTCCTCGCTCTCGCCGTCGCGCTGTGGGCAGGGCATCGCTTCGGCGGCATCGATCGCACGCCGCTCCGGCGGTGGGTCGTGCGCGTGGTCGCCGTCGGCGGCGTCTTCCTCGCGTATCGCTCGATGGTCACGTTCCATCGGCCCGAAGTCGCCATCGTGGCCACCCCCGAGGGCGTGGGGCTCGGCAAGGTGGTCACACTCGAGCCCGTCGTGAAGGACGGCCACATCGCGTGGGCGCCCTACGACAAGAAGCGCCTCGACAAGGAGAAGCAGCGCAACCGTCCGGTGTTCATGGACTTCACCGCCGAGTGGTGCGCGAGCTGCAAGGCCAACGAGAAGGCCTTCCTCGAGACCGACATCGTTCGCGGAGCGCTCCTCAAGACCGGCATCCTGCCGATGAAGGCAGACCTGACGAACGAGAACAACGAGCTCGACGCGCTCCTCGAGCAGCTCGGGCGCAACGGAATCCCGGTCTACGTGATCTGGTACCCGGACGGCACCTACGATCTCTTGCCGGCGGTGATCACGGCGGAGCTGGTGGCGGGGCGGCTCGAGGAAGCGGCCAAGAAATTCCCCCTCGACAAGTTCGCGATGAACTGAGCCCGCAGCGCCTCGTTATTTGAGGTCGCTGGCCTTCACCCAGAAGTCCTTGCCGTCGGGCGGGATGATCTCGAGCCCCTTCGGGAAGACGCGCGACCATTCGCCGACGGTGTCCACCACGATGACGTCGGCGCCGTCCTCGATGACGCCGATCGGCTTCACCGACTCGTTGGCCGAGAGGCGAATCGACACGTCCTTGCTGACCTTCACCTCTTTGGTCGAGCCGTCGACCTTCAGCTTGGCCGGGGAGATCGAGACCATGCTGCCCGCCCCGAGCTGGTCGAGCATCTCGCCCTTGGGAAAGAGCTTGAGATCGGCGGTCTTGGCCCACGCGTCGACGACGAACGCGCCGCCGTGCTGCACCCTGGTGTAGCCACCCTTCGCTTCGGTGGAATAGAGCAACACGCCGGCCTCGGCGTTCGGCACCTCGACCGTGAAGATGCTGCTGCCGCCCGACGCGTCGTCGTAGAGATCGAGCGACGTCTTCTTGAGGACGTATTTCTTCGCGCCGCTCGGGATCTGGAACTCGTCGACCTTGATGCGGCCGACCGTCAGCTCGCTGCACGAGGCCTTGGCCTTGAGCGTCTGCTGGGTGGCGCTGATCGTCGTCTGGATGTGCAGCTTGCCGGAGGACGCGCCCTTGAGCTTCACCTGCTCGCCCCGGCCGATCCACACGTGGGTCGGGACGATGGCGATGTCCTGGCGCGCGCTGAGCGGGATCTTGGTGGCGTCGATCCACCCCTCGATCCGCACCGAGCCGGAGCCCTTGCCGGTCTTGACCTTGGCGCGACCCGCGCTCGGATCGGCCGGCACGTCGCTGAGCTCGAGGTTCACCTCTTGGGTCGCGAACCCGGCGATCGGCGTGCCGCCCTCTTTGGTCGAGTAGATGAAGACGCCCTTCTCGATGACGCCCTTGCCCTTCACCACGCAGTCGACGCCGGCCCCCTCGTCGGGGGCGGCGGGCAGCGCGGGAGCAGCGAGCACGAGGGCGAGAGCGAGCGGCGCGAGGAGGAGGTTGGATCGCATGGGCTTCGGTTCTTGGATGGACAGACGCGCGAATGGGCGCGCGGATTCACGACCGTGCGCGTGTGGCGGCGTCGGGATAGTGTACCGGAGCCCCGCGCGCTGGACTCCTTCGTGGCCCAACTCAACCGCCTCGCTCTGTTTCTCGGCGTCGTCGCGGCTTGCTCGCCCGACGCCCAGCCCATCGTCGCCGGCGACGGCGGCACCGACACCGGCCCCTTCGCGCCCGATTGGTGCAAGCCGTCTCTCGCCGCCGGGTCCACCGCGAGCGTGATCGTCGGCGAGGGCCAGACCTTCTACCGGGACATCGCCGAGAACACGGAGCTCATCTGGGAGAAGGGGCCCCAGGGCGGCCACCACGTATGGATCGCGCTGCGCCAGCGCGGGCTGCGCATGCGCGGGACCATCATCACGATCGACCTCGAGGACGTCGAGGATCCGGCGAGGCCCCGCCTCGTCAACCACAGCCGCCTCATCTACGACTTCGACAAGGACGAGGGGTACGACCCGCAGAAAGGCGGGTTCTGCACGCGACCGGGGCTCCGCATGCAGCTCGACAACGCGGGCGGGGTCGCGCTGGTCGAGCTTCTCGGCCACAAGGTGAAGGTGACCGCGCAGCTCAGGGATCCGGACGGCGCCGTCGCGACGGGCACCCGAACGATCGTGGTGAAGGGCGTGCTGGACTGAGCGGCGCGCGCAACCGGCGGCGGCGCACGGTCGAGGGCCGCGCATGCGCAGGTTCCTCCCCCTCCTCCTCGCGTGTTGCACCGATCCCGCCGTCGAGCTGCCGCCCGCGGTCCCGATCGCGGCCCTCGCGTCGGTGTCTCCGGGCGGCGAGGTGCCGAGCGTCGTGCGGTTCACGCTCGCGTCGACCGGCCCGCTCGTGGAGCCGCGCATCGTCGTCGTGTCCGGCGGCGCGAGCGCGGACGACCTCGCGGCGTACGCTCGCAACCGGCTGACCTCCGCGCTGCGCGCGCGAGAGGTGGCGACGACCGCTTGGAGCGAAGGCGATCGCTGGCTCGCGCAGCCGGTCCGCGCGCTGCCCGGTGGTCGTCACACGCTGGTCGTGCTGCAGGAGCGCCGCGCACCGCTGGCGCACGAGCTCGTGGTGCGGGCGACGCCCTTCGCCGAACGCGTCTGGACCGGGGAGAAGAGCGTCACGCACTGCTCGTCGATCGCACCGGAGCTCTCGGGGCTGCTCCTCGCGCCCGGGAACGTCGAGGCGCGGGTCGTGCGGCGCGGCGCGTGCTTCGACATCCTCTCCGATCGGGCGATCGCCGCGTTGGTGCTCCCCCCCGCGCTCGGCGCCGTCGCGCTCGATCCCTCGCCGATTGGACTCCCCGAAGCGCCGCCGCTCCGCCCCGAGCCCCCCTGCCCCGAGAGCGCCTACGCGCTCGGCCCGCTGTGCGTGCGCGTCGACGACGATCGGATCGTGCTGGTGGGCGGCGCCGAGACCCGCCGGCTGGTGATCGGCACGTTCGGTCCGATCG
>JALHOE010000041.1 GCA_022843175.1 Deltaproteobacteria bacterium | reverse complement strand
TCGTCGCGTTCGGCGCGTTGCTCCTCGTCGACGCGCACGTACGCGCCCTCGACGCACGGAGCCGGCGCGACGACGCCTACGCGTTCGCGCGCGGCATCCTCGAGCCCGAGGGCGCGGCGTCGGGCGCCGGCCGCGACGCGGCGATCCGCGCGGCCGAGGAGCTCGGCTACCAGGTCACGCTGCTGCCGCCCGAAGCGGCGCAGTACGAGCCGGGCCCCGGCTCCGCGCTCGGCGAGGGCGGCGTGCGCATCCTCCGCGTGCGCCTCGACGACGCGATCGCGGTGATCCGGTTCCAGCCCACGAGCGGCAGCGCGCCGGTCGAGGTGTACGCCCTCGCCGCGGCGCTCGCCATCGCCGCCGCCGCCATCGTCGGGCGAATCATCGGCCGCGCCGTCGCGCGCGATCTCAACGGCGCATCGCGCGAGATCCGCTTGCTCGGTACGCAGGACGTCCTCCGCGGCGCCACCCGCGTCGCCGGCCCTGCGCGCTTCGACGAGGTGGCCGAGCTCGGGAGCGGCGTCGAGGGCGTCGCCGAGCGGTTCCGCGAGTTCGCGCGCGGCCGCGAGCGAATGATCGACGCACGCGAGAGCGCGCAGCGGATGCGCGATCTGTTCCTCGCGTCGATGTCCCACGACCTCCGCAGCCCGCTGAACGGCATCCTCGGCTTCGTCGCGCTCCTGCAAAAGCACAGCCTGCGGCCGTCGCAGATGGAGTCGCTGACGATCATCGATCGCCGCGGACGCGAGCTCCTCGAGCTCATCGAGAACATCCTCGACGCCGCGAAGATCGAGGCGGGTAAGCTCGACCTGGCGCGCGACTGGATCGCGCCCGCGGAGATCCTCTCCACCGCCGTGCGTCGCGGCCGCGAGCTCGCCGTCGAGAAGGGCGGCCAGGTCGAGGTGCGTGGCGAGCTCCAGCAAGGGCTCCGCCCGATGTGGGTCGACGGTCCGCGCCTCACGCAGGCGGTGATCAACCTCGTGGCCAACGCGGTGAAGTTCTGCGACCACGGCGTCGTGCGCGTGCGCATCTCCAGGCTCGCGCGCGAGCGCCTCGAGGGCGTGCGGATCGACGTCGAGGATCAGGGCCGCGGCATCCCCGAGAAGGAGCTTGCACAGATCTTCGACGCCTTCCGCCAGCCGATCCGCTCGCGCCGGCACGGCGGGCTCGGGCTCGGCCTGACGATGACCCGCGCCCTGGTCGAGCTCCACGGTGGCACCATCGACGTCGAGTCCTCGCCCGAGCACGGCAGCGCGTTCACCCTGTTCGTTCCACTCGTTCAACCCGAGTCCGAGCCAGTGCCGAGCATCCGGCCCTTCAAGATGCCCACGCCCGTGCCCGGCACGCGCCCGACGATCGAGCTGTTCGAGCGGCCGCCGGCCGATCGCACGAGCGAGCGGCTGATCACCCGCTCGCTCCACGAGGATCCGACGGTGCAGATGCCCGCGCTCGAGATCCCGCCCGAGAGCGACGACATGCTGCAGACGCAGAAGATGCCGGCGCGCGACTCCGACAGCCGGCTGCCCACGCTCCCGCTGACAGAGTCACCCAAACGCCCATGGAAACCGTGATAACGTCGACGGCGCGTGGCTGATCTCGACCAGGTTTTGTCGTACGTCGACCGCGAGCGGCAGCGCTTCGTGGCCGACCTCGTGACGTGGTGTCGCATCCCGTCCATCTCCTCTTCGGAGCAACACCGCGGCGAGGTGCGGCGCTCCGCCGAGCACCTGCGCGAGCGGTTGATGGCGCTCGGGTGCACCACGTCGGCGATCCTCGAGACGAAGCTGCACCCCGCGGTCTACGCGGAGTGGATGGTCGATCCGAGCAAGCCCACCCTGCTCATCTACGGCCACCACGACGTGCAGCCGATCGATCCGCTCCCCGAGTGGCACTCGCCGCCGTTCGAGCCCGAAGAGCGCGAGGGCCGGCTGTGGGGGCGCGGCACCGTCGACGACAAGGGGCAGGTCCTCATCCACGTCAACGCGATCGAGGCGTTCCTCCGTGGCGGCGGCGCGCTCCCGATCAACATCAAGATGATCGTCGAGGGCGAGGAAGAGATCGGCTCCGCGCACCTCGACGACCTGATGCAGGAGCACCGCGACCGCCTGAGCGCGGACTTCGTCGTCGTGAGCGACACGGCGATGTTCGGACGCGGCATCCCGTCCCTGTGCGTGGGTCTCCGCGGCATCGCGTACTTCGACATCACCGTTCGCGCGCTCACGATGGACGCGCACAGCGGCTCGTTCGGCGGCGGGGTGCAGAACCCGGCCAACGCGCTCGCCCGCCTGATCGCTGGCCTCCACGACGAGAACGGCGCCATCACCATCGCCGGGTTCTACGACCGCGTGCGCACCCTCACCGAGGGCGAGCGCAAGGAGATCGCGGCGCTCCCGTTCGACGAGAAGGCGTGGCTCGCGTCGGTCGGCGCCACCGCCGTCGCGGGCGAGAAGGGCTACAGCACGCTCGAGCGCGTGTGGACCCGTCCCACGCTCGACATCAACGGACTCTCGAGCGGCTTCCAGGGCAAGGGGCCGAAGACGGTGTTGCCCGCGTTCGCGAGCGCCAAGCTCTCGTGTCGCCTCGTCCCCGACCAGGACCCGCGCGAGATCGCCAAGCTCGTGGAGGCGCACTTCCAGAAGCACGCCCCGGCGGGTTGCAGCGTTGAGGTCGACTACCTCCACGGCGGCCATCCCTACCTCGCCCCGACCGACCACCCCGTCTACGAGATCGCGAAGCGCGCGTTCACCCGCGCGTTCGGCCAGCCCACGGTGTTCATCCGCGAGGGCGGCTCGATCCCGTTCGTGCGCACCATCGCCGACCGCACCGGCAAGCCCTGCCTGCTGATGGGCTTCGGCCAGCCCGACGAGAACGCCCACGCCCCCAACGAGTGGCTCGATCTCGAGAACTACCACCTCGGCATCAAGAGCGCGGTGTACCTCTACGACGAGCTGTCACGCACCAAGTAGCGCGCTCGGCGAACGGGCGCTCGCTGCCAGAATTCTCTCGAGATCGTCGATCTTCGCGAGACTCTTGGTCAGCGCAGCGCCGATGTCAGCACGTCCACCGCACGCGCGGACGCGGCCTGTTCGAGGATCGCGCGCACTTGCTCGGCTCCCCTTCGCACCGTCTTCTTCGCGGGGCACTCGGCGAAGGCTTCGCGGACCGTCGCCGGCTCCTGCTCCGCGAGCGCCGCGAAGAGGACCGCGGCTTGGTGAAGGTCCTTCGTTCTCTTCTCGCTCGTCACCGTGCGGAGCTGCGCGACGAGGGTCTTGTGCCACGCGAGCCGCTCCGGTCGCGGCACGCGGACCGCGACGACGCTCTCGCGGCCGAGCGCGACGGCTTCGAGCGGCTCCTCGAGCAAGTAGCGCAGGTGCGGGAGCGCGGTCCCGTGCGCGGCGAGCTCGGGGATCGGGCGAACGGCGACGGTATCGCCCGAGGTCGGCATCAAGAGGTGGACGCGAATGCCGTCCCGTCCCCCCGTCGAGTACGAGGTCGGAGGGATCTTCCGATCGAAGCCGAGCACCGGCGTCAGGCCGAGCGTCGTGGCCGCGAGCACATCGGCGAAGCGCACCTCGAGGTCGAGCCGCGCGCCGCGCGCGATGTCGACGTCGGCCGTGCGAAACGCCGCCGCGCGGACGCCGAGCTCGTTCAGGAGCACTCCATACCCATGCGATCCGACGAGGACCGCGCCGGCGCGAAACAGCCCCGCGTTCGCCACGGCGGCGATGACCGCGCCCGATCGGCTATCGGCGCGCACGTAGCCTCCGCGCGCGAGTAACCTCGCTTGGTCGAGGAGCGCGTTGGTTCGCGCGATTTCCGCGCGAATCTCCTCGGCGCGCGCTGCAGCGTCGTCGTCCGCGGCCGGGCCGATGTAGTCGGCGCGCTTACCGCCCTCGGGATCGTAGAACTGACGGTAGAGAAACGACTGACCCTTGACCCTGCGGGCAGAGACACTGCCCGGCGTGCCGATCAGCACGAACGGCTGCTCTCGAGCTTGTCGCTTCAGCTCCGCGTAGGCGGTCTGGAGCACGAGCGGGTGCGGAGAGAAGAGCGTCACTGGTTGTTCTCTATTCTGAAACCTAGAGAACAACCACGCAAGCGGTCACGGCGCGCGCGGGTGGCGGGCGTGAACTCCCCGCAGCGAATCGCGCGTCAGGGCGGAGGCGGCAGCTGTTGGTGCACGACGGACCACTTCCCACCGGCGCAGTTGGCCTTCGTCTTCGACCAGAAGCACGGGCCGTATTCGCAGGCGAGCCCCGCCGGGGCGCAGCTCGCGGCGTTCTTCGGGGGCGAGAAGGGGCAGCCGTCGTGGCGCAACGTGCTCGGGCTCGAGGGCACGCACGCGAACTGCCCCGGGCTGCCGAGCGGATGAGGCATGTACGCGCCTCCGCACTGCTGCGGGGCCGTACACGCGCACTCTCCCTCGGCGTACACGCACCTCGTCGCGGGCAATGCGAGCGTGCACGGGCTCGTCTGCGCCGCTGCAAACGAGCCGGGGCACTGCGGCGCGACGGCGTCCTTCGCGGCGTCGATCGCAGGCGTCGCCGTCGCCGTCGGGTCGGGCGCCGCAGCGTCGGTCGGAGCGAGCGCGACTGTGCTGCCCACCTCGGGCGGCTCGGCGTCCACCGGAGCGCGGCCGGCGTCGGCGGGCGGCGCTGGGTGGCAGGCGACGAGGAGCACCGACAGCGCGGACAAGCTCCAGAGCGTTCGCATCACGCGACAGTCTATCCTGGCAGCGCTCGCCGGCTGCGAGGGGAAGCTCCCCGAAACGCAGTCCGCCGACGAGCGACCGTCACCGAGCAGAGGCGATGATCGCGTACGAGCAGCGGAGAGCCGAGCACTACGCGTGGCTGGTGAACACCCTCGCCCCGGGCGAGCCGCTCTGGTTCTTTGCGTCCGGCGTGCACGTGCCGACGATGACCGCAGCCCGCGCGTGGGCGGGCCTCAAGGGCTTCGGCAAGAGCCTCACCGAGGAGGTCCGCGCGCGCGGCGTGTTCCGCACGCTCGCGGAGGCGACGGTCGTCGCGGCCGTCGACTCCGTCGTCGGCAACCCGAACGCTTCTGCGGCGGAGCTGGTCTGGCCCGACCGGCCGGGGTTCCCGAAGCCGTCGCTGCACGGGCTCGCGATGGGCCTCACGGCGCAGCGGCTGATCCTCGTCGGCACGGTCGGGTCGCAACACCCGGAGACGTTCGAGTCCTTCCACGCGCCGGCGTGGGTCGTGAGCCTTCTGCCCGAGCAACTCCCGCGCGCGAAGGTGCGCCTCCGCCCCTACAAGTTCGTGAAGAGCGAGGCGATCGCGCTCTCGATTGGCGAGGGCGAGGGGGAAGAGTCGTTCCACTTCGACGACCTCGAGGCAGCGGGTGCGATCATGGAGCGCGTGTCGCCGCTCGCGGGCGAACGTCGATAGCTCCGCTCGCTGTGGGCAGGCGCGGTCGCGTTGGGCGAGCATGTTTGGGCCCAGCGTCATCACACGAGCGGTGACCCCCATCCGCCACACGCTCGTCCTCTCGGACGTGCACCTCGCCGAAGCCGTGGAGAGCGAGGGCGCGTGGATGCGCTATCGCCAGCGGCAGTTCTTCCCGGACGAGGATTTTCGGCGCCTCGTCGATCACTTGCTCGGCCGGCTCGGTGGTAGCGATCAGCTCGATCTGGTCTTCGGCGGCGACTTCATCGAGTTCGAGCACCCCGGAGATGACGGCGGCGATCCGCCCCGCACCGAGGAGGCGTCGATCGCCACGCTCGACCGAATCCTCCGCGACCACCCGGTGTTCTTCGGCGCCATCGCCGACGTGGTCCGCGCCGGTCATCGGGTGGTGTTCGTGGTCGGAAACCACGACGTCCAGCTCTCGTTCCCGCGAGTGCACCAGCGCCTCTGCGAGTTCATCGCCGGCCTCGTGCCCGAGCTGTCCGCCGAGGCTCGCGCGCGGCAGCTGCGGGTGCGCACCTGGTTCTATCAAACCGCGGACGGCGTCCACGTCGAGCACGGACACCAGTACGACGCCTACTGCTCGTTCCGCGATCCGCTCCGCCCCCTCGCGCCGCTCGGCGAGGAGATCTTCCCCACCGTCGGGTCGGTCGCATTTCGTCACCTCATCGCGCGGATGGGCTACTTCAACGCGTACGACGAGCGCTCGTTCATGCTCAGCGTGCCGGCCTACCTTGCGCACTGGGCGAAGCACTACCTCTTCTCGCGACACTCGCTCGCCAGCACCTGGTTCCTCGGCGCGGTGCGCGTCGTCGGGACGATGCTCGCCGCGCGTCCGCCCAAGGAGGTCGCGCGCACGATCCGGCGCGAGGCGATGAGCGCGCGCAAGGCCTTCGCCGAGGCCAACGCGGTGAACCGCGACTGGATCGAGGCGCACGCCGAGCTGTTCGCCGAGCCCGCCGACGACACGCCGACGCGCATCGTGCGCGAAATGCGCCTCGATCACGCGTTGCTCGCGGCGATCGCGGTCAGCGGCATCTTCGTCGCGGCGTTCAAGCCGCGGCTCGGCCTGGTGCTCTCGGCGTCGGCGATCGCCGCCGGCGTCGCCAACGCGCTCCTCCAGCCGCACGCGGGCGTCGAGGCGGAGTACGACCGCGTCGAGCGCGTCGCCCGCCACATCGCGCGGATCTACCGCGCCCGCGCCGTCGTCTTCGGCCATACCCACATTCCGCGATGCCAGGAGGAGGACGGCGTCCTGTTCTGCAACACCGGGGCGTGGACCCCGGACGCACCCGGCGCCGACGAGCCCGACGAGGCGCCGCAGAAGCGCGGCCGTCCGGTGGTTTGGCTGCGTCGCCCGGTCAGCGACGGCCGCGCCCCGATCGAGGGCGGCCTCTACCGCTTCGGAGAAAACGGCCTCACGGCGCAGATCGTCGCCTCGTCGCGCGATCGTGCTTCCCTCTTGGACATGATGCGACCGACCATCGTCTGATGACCGTCGCCTTCCAGGGCGTCGTCGGAGCCTTCTCCGAGGACGCCGCGATCGCGCTCCTCGGCGACGAGCCGCGCGTGGCGCTCCCCAGCTTCGACGAGGTGTTCGACGCCGTCGCGCGCGGAGAGGTCGACCGGGGCGTCGTGCCCATCGAGAACACGCTCGCGGGCTCGGTGCACCCCGTCTACGACCTGCTCGGCCGTAAGGACGTTCGCGTGATCGGCGAGACGACGGTGCGCGTGTCGCACGTGTTGGTCGGCGCGCCCGGCGCGACGCTCGCGTCGCTGCGCCGGGTGTACTCGCACCCGGTGGGCCTCGCGCAGTGCGAGGGATTCTTCCGCGCGCACCCGCATGTCGAGCCGGTCGCGGCGTACAACACCGCGGGCGCGATCGCCGACGTCGTCGCCAAGCGCTCGCTCGAAGAGGGTGCGATCGGGAGCCGGCGCGCAGCTGAGCAGTACGGCGGCACCATCCTCGCCGAGGGGCTGGAGGACGATCCGGAGAACTGGACGCGCTTCCTGCTCCTCGCCCGCACGCTCGAGCCACTCGTCGGGCCGCGCAAGACGCTCCTCGTGTTCACGCTGCCCCACCGCCCGGGCGCCCTCGCGACGGCGTTGTCGGCGTTCCGCGGGATGAATCTGACCAAGATCGAGAGCCGCCCCATCCGTGGCCGCCCCTTCGAGTACGCGTTCTACGCCGACGTCGTGAGCGAGGGAGAGCTCCCGTCGCTCGACGACGTCACCACCTCGCTGCGAGTACTCGGCGCATTCGCCGTGCGTTGAGTATGCTGAGAGCGTGGGCAAGAAGCTCGAGCTGGCGATCGCGATCCTCAATGGGGTCGTCGGCGATCACCTCGCGCGCACCGGCAACGGCCTCGCGACCGACATGGCGTTCGTGCGCGATGGGCGGCCCGTCGCCGACGTAGGGTCCGACGAGCGCGTCGCCGTGCTGGTGCACGGCCTGATGTGCACCGAGGACATCTGGCGCCTCCCCGACGGCGGCGACTACGGCGCGTCGCTCCAAGCCGACTTCGGCTACGCGCCGCTCTACGTGCGTTACAACAGCGGACGCAGCATCGAAAGCAACGGCCGCGCGCTCGCCACGCTGCTCTCGGAGCTCGTCGCCGCGCACCCGCGGCGCGAGATCCTGCTCGTGGGCTACAGCATGGGCGGGCTCATCGTGCGGAGCGCGTGTCACCTCGCGAGCCTCGAGGAGCAGGCGTGGCTGCCGTTGGTGAAGCGGGCGTTCTACCTCGCGACGCCCCACCGCGGCGCGCCGATGGAGCGCGCCGGACGCGTGGTCTCGGCCCTGCTCGCGCGCGTCCCCGATCCCACCGTCGAGCTGATCGCACAGCTGGCCGAGCTGCGGAGCGCGGGGATCAAGAACCTCGGCGACAGCCGGCATCCCATCGCGATGCTGCCCTCGATCCGCCACTATCTCATCGCCGGCTCGCTCCGCAACGAGCCGTTCCTCACCGAGCTGTTCGGCGACACGATGGTCCCGGTGTCGAGCGGCACCGACGGCTATCGCGCGGGCCCGCGCGCGCTCCCGCCGTCGCACGTAAAGGTGCTCGCCGGCCTCTCGCACATGGACATCGCGCACCACCCGGACGTCTACCGCCAGATTCACGAGTGGCTCGAGGAGGACCGATGAGCAAGCGTTGGCATGGACTCGCGTTGCTGGTGCGCGACGCGGTGGAGCACGGCACGCGCGCCGTCGAGAAGGTGCACCTCGAGCTCGCGGGACGCACCTTCACCGTCCTCGAGCACATCCCGCCGGTCGACGCGCCAGCGCGTGTCGTTCACAAGGTGCACGACGCGTACGTGGGCACGGTCTACACCGCGATTCGCACGGTGAACCAGGTCGTGGGAGCCACGCTCGACGTGGCGCTCAGCGAGCGCAACGATCGCGAATGAAGCTCGCAGCCTTCGGGTTGCGCCACCAGTCCGCGTCGAAGGAGTGAACGAGCCGATCGCCGAAGGCGTCGCCCTCGGCGAAGGAGCGCAGGCGCATGGCGTCGTCGGCGGGGCCGGTGGGGCCGGGAGCACCGAGGAACGCCGCGAGCGAGCGCGGCGCCTCGCCGACAACGCGCGGCGCGAGGTCCTCGAACGCCTCGAGGAAGGCGCGCCGGTTCTTCGCCAGCTCCGGCGCGAGGCGCACCCGCAACGCCAGGTGGCGACGCTCGAGCAAGCGGCTCGTGGCCAGGCGGCGCGCGGACAGCTCGGCCTTGGGCTTGGCCACGCCGCGCGCGCGTCCATGAAAGACGGCCGTGGAAGCGAGCGCGAGGAACGCCTCGCCGAGCACCAGGGGACGGCGATCGTGCGGCGGCGCGTGGGTGGCAAACGGCGTCTTGGCGTCGCGGCCGTGGATGCGCAGGCCGGTGCCGAGCGCGTGGAGCGCGCGCGCAAAAGTCCACGCACCGGTGGGCGGCGCGAGGTGAATGCCCGCGTGATCGGCGCGCGGCGCGAGGCGTCCGGCGTCGACGCGGACGTTGACCTCGAAACCCGAGAGCAGCTCGGTGCCACGCGCGAGCTCAGCGAACCAGCGCGCGGACAGCGCGCTCGGCCACCCCTCGGCGATGTCGGCCGCGCGACGCACGACAAACAGATCGACCCACGAGGGTGACTTGGCGGTGCGCTGCGACGAGCGCATCCCGAGCGCGACGCCCTCGGCCGCTTCGTCGTCGGTGTCCTTGATGAACTTCTCGGCGAGCGCTACCGCCTCGACGTCGATGTCGTGACAGCACTTGCCGCGCTCGCCGAGCACCTCGGCGATCTCGCGGCGACGCGACTCCTCGTCGACGATGCCGTCGAGCAGCTGCGGCGCGAGGTCTTCGATGGCGGCGGCGCGCGGCTCGGGCACGCCCCCCGCTTGGCGCGGACGCGCGAGCGCGCGCAGCATGGCGCGCAGCGAGGTCTTGCGGCCGTAGCTGTCGGACTCGAGCTCGTCGCGGGCGAGCGCGGCACGCGCGACCGTCGCGTCGCGAACGCTTCGCGCCATGTGCAGGTGGGTGCACCACACGATCATCGCGCCGCGCACCTCTGCGAGCGGGTCGACAGGGAGCGCGGCGGACGCGGCGATCACCTCGCCGTCGGGCATGAGGAACGTCGGCGTGGTGCTGATGGTGGCGAGCCCGGAGCGCGCGATCGCGTCGATGGTGGAGCGCGAGGTGAGGTCGGGCCAGGCGGCCAGCGGATCGTCTCGATCGCGCCGGTCGTCGACCGCGAGCTCGCCGCGCCAGCCGTCGATCGCGCGCGCTGCGAGGGCGAGCTGTCGATCGAGCGTGAGCAGGTTCGTAGTCGCCAAGTGAAAGCCCCCTCACCCGTGAACTGTCGCGCGGTCCTCCTCGTCGACGAGGCGCGCGACGATAGCCCCCTCGATGCTGGCGAGCGCGCGAAGCCGCGCGCGCACCCCGGATTCGGTCATGCCGTCGCGCGCGCCCTCGCGAATCGCGAGATCGAGGAAGACTCGGTAGTGTCCGGCTTCGGACGCGAGCAGCTCGTGATACAGCGCGCGGAGCTCTTCGTCCGGTGCGCGCTCGGAGAGGATGCGAAAGCGCTCGCACGAGCGCGCCTCGATGAGGGCGCCGACGAGCAGCCGATCGACGACCACCGAAGGGCTCTTGCCGGCGCGGGTAGAGGCCGTGCGGAGCATCGCCGCGTAGGGATCGACCGGCGGGAAGCTGAGCGGGATTCCGCGGGCGACGAGGATCTCGTGCACGCGGCGGAAGTGCTGCAGCTCCTCTTCGGCGAGGGCGAGGAGCGCGGAGACGAGCTCGGGGCGGTCGCCGTGGCGGACGGCGAGTGACATCGCGTTGCTCGCCGCCTTCATCTCGCAGTGCGCGTGGTCGCAGAGCAGCTTGGCGACGTCGGCGATGGCCGCATCGACCCAGGCTTCGTCCGTCTGCGTGGCGAGCCCGAGCATTTCGTCTCCGAGTGTAGCTTCGCCTCACTCGGCGCGGAAGCCGCGAAGCACGCGCCCCTCGTCAACGGTGAGCTCGCCGACCGCCACGAGCGCGCCGCCCGAGAGCCAGGCCGAGATGCCGTCGCGCGCCTCGACGAAATCGGCACGCGTGAGGCGCTTTCCGTGGCGCGCACGCACCGTGCCGTCTTCGGTGAGCGCCGAGGCGCCGATCGCGCGCGTGGCCGCTGTCGCGATGGGGATGAGCGCGTCGCTCGCCTCGGCGACTGCGAACGGGCCGCTCGCCGTACGCCGCAGCATCGTGAGGTGCGCCACGGTGCCGAGCCGCGCGGCGAGATCGCGCGCGAGCGCGCGCACGTAGTAGCCCTTGGCGCAGGTGAGCTCGACGTCGATCTCGAGCTCGCCGATCCGGGTGACCGCGAGGCGGTGCACGAGCACCGGGCGCGCCGGCAACGTGACCTCTTCGCCTCGGCGAACGCGCGCGTGCGCGGCCACGCCGTCGATCTTGATCGCCGAGACCGCGGGCGGGACCTGCTCGGTGCGCGCGCGCTCCGCGGCGACGGCTTCCTCGAGGGCGCTCAGGTCGACCGGGTGCTCGGAGAGGACCTCGCCCTCGGCGTCGAGCGTCGCGGTCTCGACGCCGAAGCGGATCGTCGCCACGTAGGATTTGTCGTGCGCGGTCAGCCACGGAACGAGCTTCGTGGCCTCGCCCACCGCGACGACGAGCACGCCGGTTGCCATCGGATCGAGCGTGCCGGCGTGACCGACCTCGCGCGTCTTGAGGCGCCTCCGCACCTGCGCGACGACGTCGTGAGAGGTGGGGCCGCGCGGCTTGTCGACGACGAGGACGCCCGACTCCGCCGGGGTCACCCGAACCACACGCTCTTGCGCTCGGAGACCATGGTGTCGAGCGACTTCTGGATCGCGGTGCGCACGCGCTCGGCGAGCCGGACGACCAGGAGCGCGTCGTCTGCCGCCCCGGCGCCGTGGCCCTCGAGATCGATCGGCGGACCAAAGGTGAGCTTCCACTTGGTGGGCGCAGGGACGAGCCCGAGCGGGCCGAGCGCGGGGAACGTGGGCGTGACCGGGATGAACGGCAGGCCGAGCGCCTGGGTGAGGTACTCGATGCGATAGAGCATCGGCGCGGACTCCTCGGCGCCGACAATGGAGAGCGGGATGATCGGCGCGCCGGTGCGGAGGGCGAGCTTGATGAAGCCGCCGCGGCCGAAGCGTTGGAGCTTGTATTTCTGGTTGTAGAGCTTGCCGACGCCCTTGATGCCCTCGGGGAACACCAGCACGCAACGCTCGCTGCGGAGCAGGCGCTCGGCGTTCTCCTGGCACGCACGGACGGCGCCGATGCGGTTCATGAACGCGCCGAGGAACGGCAGGTGGAAGATGAAGTCCTCGGCGAGCCACCGCACCTCGCGGTGGGCCGGGTGCTCGCGACGGAGCGCGGTGCGCACCATCATGCCGTCGTAGGGCAGGACGCCGGAGTGATTGGCGACGAGGATGCAGCGGCCGTCGGACGGCACGTGCTCGAGGCCGGAGACCTCGGTGCGGAAATACGTTTTGTAGAGGAAGTCGAGCGCGGGACGCAGCCGCTGCTCATACACCGGGTCGAGCCCGAACTCGTCGACCTCCTCGCTCCGGTTGCGGAGACCGATGCGGCCCCATTGGCGGAGGTAGTAGTCGGTGGAGAGCACGTCCTTCGCGGCGTCGACCAGATCGCCGTGCTCGCCGGGCAGCTCGACGGGGAGCACCTCGCGGATGCGATTGACGACGCTCGAGAGCGGGCCGTCGTCGCGGCGGGGGCGCCTCGACTGCTCGTGGAAGATGCGGTCGACCTCGGCCTCGACGGCGCGCAGCTCGGCGTCGACGTCTCCGGTGATCTCGCGCGTGTTGCGGGACTCCATGGAGATGCCGCCGTCGAGCGCGTCGTCCTCGACGTTGGGGATGTAGGCGCTGATCTCGGCGACGTCGGCGCGGGGCTCGAGGCTGGAGCGCTCTTCGAGAGCTTCGTCGTCGAGCTCGGGGGACTGCGGTTGCGGTTGCGCCTGCTCTTGCGCCTGCGCCTGCGCCTGCTCTTGCGCCTGCGCCTGCGCCTGCTCTTGCGCCTGCGCCTGCGCCTGCGCTTGCGCTTGCGCTTGCGCTTGCGCCTGCGCTTGCGCCTGCGGCTGCCCTTGCGGCTGCGGGTGCCTCTTCTTCTTTTTGCGTGCGGCCATTACTCGGTCACCTGCTCGACCTTGCCGGACTTCTTCGCCGAGGGCTCCTGGAGGAGATTCACGTCGCGGAGGCGTTGGGCGCTGGCGAAGTCGACCAGGGCTTCGCGTGTGGTGTAGGCGGGGGTGAAGCCGAGCTCGCGGCGCACCTTCTCGCCATCGGCTACGCAGAGAAAGCGCAGGTAGTCGATGAACGAGGCCGGCGCCTCGGCGAGGTGGGCGACCCATAGCGCCTGGAGCATGGGCCGCGCGATCGGGTGCGGGAGCGGCGCGCCGAGCCGGCCCGAGAGCTTCACCACGGTGGAGAGCGGGAGCACGCCGTCGCCCACCACGTTGAACACGCCGGGCACGTCGCGGTCGACCGCGCGCTTGAACGCGGCGATCGCGTCCACCTCATGCAGGAACTGCAGGAGCGGATCGAACCCCATCATGGTGGGCACGATCTTCCGCGCGAGATAGCGCGTGAGGTAGTTGTTCACCGTGGGCCCGAGGATCGGCGCGGTGCGGAGCACGGTGACGACGGTGCCCTTCTCGCGCGCGGCGAACCGGCCGGCCTCGTGCTCGGCGCTGATCTTGTCGGCGAAGAAGGGCTCGTCCTGGCGGGCGCGGAGCGGGTGGCGCTCGGAGAGGAAGTTGGGATTGGTGGGGCGCGCGCCGTAGAGCAGCGTCGTCGACCATTGCACGAGCTTGCGCACGCGCGCCGAGCGGCACGCGGTGATCACGCGCATGGTGCCGACCGACTCGAGCTCGTGCGCGTAGGCCGCGGCGTGCGAGGGCGACGCGAGGAAGGCGAGGTGAACGACCGTGTCGACCGCCTCGGCCGAGAAGATCTCGGCGATGCGGACCTCGCTCGTGGGCTGGGTGAGGTCGAGCTCGTAGAAGCGGGTCTTCGGGCCGCCGGTGGGCGCCGCTTCGATGTCGATCGCCACGATGCGCGCGATCGACGCGTCCTCCTCGAGGATGCCGATCAGGTTACGGCCGAGGAACGACGCCGCGCCGGTGAGCGCGACGACGCGACCGCGCGCCTTGCGGCGGACCGGCGCCGCGCTGCGTCCGTTGCTGTTCGCGCTATCCGGCACGGTCGGGAACCTAGTCGAGCCCGATCGACGGGTCCAGCCGGGAGGGCTACGCTGCAGCCCATGCGAAGCGCAGTGGGAATCGCCGTGTTGGTCCTGATCTCCTGCTCCAAGGGGTCGGACAACCTCGACGACCTCGGCTCGGGCGACACCGGCGCCGAGAGCGCCAGCGACGGCGCAGTGACGTGCACGGCCCCGCAGGTCGAGTGCAGCGGCAAATGCGTCGACACCGCGACCGACAAGGGCAACTGCGGCACCTGCGGCGTCTCGTGCGGCGGCGGCGCGGAGTGCTGCGCGAGCAAGTGCGTCGAGACCGCGGCGTGCGCCTTCGCGGTCACCAGCGTCTCGCCCGCGGGCGGCTGGCAGAACGGCGGTGACTACGTGTCCCTCACCGGCAGCGGGTTCGCCGCCGGCATGAAGGTGTTCATCGGCGAGGGCCGCGCCCCCGTGCTCGTGCTCGACGCGTCCAACGCCCGCATCCAAACCCCGCCGGGGCCGCTCGGCCCGGTCGACATCCGCATCGAGAGCGCCGGCAAGACCGCCGTGCTCCGCGGCGCCTTCAAGTACGCCGAGGGCGGGCTCGCGGGGCCGTGGGCGCAGAAGCCGATGTCCAAGGTGCGCGGCGAGGACCCGGGCGTCGCCGTGATGCAGGACGGCCGCGTGCTCGTCGCCGGCGGCACCACGGTCCCCGACTCCACCGCCGACGCGCTCGACACCGCCGAGGTCTACACGCGCTCGACCGACAAGGTCACGCCGGTGATGAACGCGATGTCGACGCCGCGCTGGCAGAACACGGCCATCACGCTGCTCGACGGCCGCGTGCTGGTGGTCGGCGGCGCGTGTCACTTCAACCTCACGACGTGCAAGGCCGGCTCGGACCCGGCCGCGGCCGACCTCTTCGATCCGAGCACCAACACGTTCACGCCCACCAAGTCGAAGCTCACGATCGGCCGCTCCTACACGCGCGCCGCGCTGCTGCCGGACGGCAAGGTGCTCATCACCTCCGCCAACGACGACTCGCTCGACATCTTCGATCCGATCACCGAGACCTTCACCAAGGTCGACCACTCGCCGCGCCATGTCTTCGGCTTCATGGTCCGCATGCGCGACGGCCGGGTCATGCTCGGCGCCGGCGACGGCGGCACCACCGCGGTCGAGATCTTCGACCCCGACACCAAGACGTTCAAGACCGCCGCCCCGCTCGCTCAGGGCCGCTCCAAGCTCACCGCCCACACGCTGCCCGACGGCAGGGTGATGGTGATCGGCGGCGCCAGCGTCTCGGCCGGCGGCGTCAACGCCCCGCTCGACTCGATCGAGGCGTTCGATCCCAAGACCGAGACCTGGTCGACGATGCCCTACAAGATGTCGAAGGGCCGCTGCTGGCACGCGAGCGCGCTGGTGCGCGACGGCACCATCCTCTCGATGGGCGGCTACGCGATCCCCACCAAGTGCGATCCGGACGACACGGTCGACCAGATCGATCCGGTGAAGGGCGTGGTCACCACCTTCGCCACGCTCCCCAACAAGAACACCGAGTGGCAAGCGGTCACGCTCCTCGACGGCTCGGTCCTCGGCGTCGGCGGCGGCGCGTGCGGCACCCCCACCGCCCTCCCCGACCTCGACTTCCTCCCCGGCAAAGACGGGCCGAAATAGGCGCGCGCGTCAGCGAGCGCCTGACCGGCAACGTTGGCGCCTTGGTGCCAGCCGAGCTCCACGTTCTCCGGAGGGATTGGGGTCAGGCGCTCGCTGACGCGCGCGCCTATTTTGCTGACGCGGGTCCAGGCGCTCGCGGACGCGCGCGCCTATTTTTTGCTGACGCGGGTCCGGGCGCTCGCGGACGCGCGCGCCGATTCAGCTGGCTAGGGTGGCGTCGCCGGGGGGCGTGCCGGACGGCGGCACGATCGAATGGGCGCGGCCGCGGACGTCGGGCGGGAGCGTGCCCTCGAACGCGGCGCGCAGATCGCGCGCGAAGTCGGAGGCGCGCGCGTAGCGCTCCTCGCGCTTCTTCGCGAGCGCGAGGGCGATGACGGCGTCCATGTCCGCGTTCACCTCGGGCGTTAGGCGGCTCGGCGCCGGCGGATCGTAGTTGAGCGCCTCGAACGCCGCGGCCGACGCGTTCTTCGCCGCGAACGCGGCTTGGCCGGTGAGCGCGCGGTACACGATCGCCCCGAGCGCGAAGACATCGGTGTGGGGGCCGATGTCGCTCGCGGTCCCGGTGATCTGCTCCGGCGCGAGGTAGCCCGGCGTGCCGAGGAGCGCCGCGGTCTGCGTCAGTCCGAGGCCCTCTTCGAGGCGCGCGACGCCGAAGTCGAGGAGCCGCACGCCAGAGCCCTCCACCAGGAAGACGTTCTGCGGCTTCACGTCGCGATGCACAATGCCGTGGTCGTGCGCGGCATCGAGGGCGGCGGCGAGCTCGTCGAGGATCGGGAACAGCTCCGCGGGCGGCAGGCGCTCGCGCCGCCGCAGGGTCGCCGCGAAGTCCTCGCCGCGGAGGAGATCCATCACCAGGTACGGCGTGCCGTCGGACGCGACGCCGACGTGGTGAACGGCCGCGACCCGCTCGAGGGGGAGCTTCCGCGCGGCCTCGGCCTCGCGTCGGAATCGCTCGAGCACCGTGGGGTTTCCGGCGAGGTGACCGTAGAGCACTTTGATCGCGAAGCGCTGGCCGTCCTCGGCGATGGCCTCGTACACCTCGCCCATGCCGCCGCGCCCGAGGATCTCCCCGAGCCGATAGCGCATGGCGTCGCCGAGCGTCGCGCCGGTGAGGCGGCCAGGCTTCTGCTCCGCGACCGCGCGCTCGAGATCGTCCCGCACCTCGCGGAGCTGGGCCTCCTTGGCGTCGAGCGCGGCGAACATCCAGTTCGCGAAGCCGAACGCGCCGATGTACGTCCAGAGGATCGAGACCATGGCGGCGAAGCGGTAGGCCGGAACGCCGTAGATCCCGCCCGGATCGCGCACGAACAACCCCGCGATCCGCAGCACCCCGAGCGCCTCGAGCACGAACGCCCCGACGTGGAAGACGGTGAACCCGACGAGGGTGACGAGGCCCGCGCGGTACCCGAGGAAGAACCGGTACCCGAGGATCGCCGACGGGACGATCAACAGGAAGTAGCTCGACACCGAGCCGGTCACCTGGATCCAGACGACGATCGTGAAGGTCTCGAGGACGATGCACGCGTCCTGTAGCCGCTCGTAGTGCTTGCCGCGGCGACGCATGAACACCAGCGTCACCGCGGTATCGACGGCGAGCAGCGACATGTTGATCGCCGCGAACGCGTCGAGCACGCGGAGCCGGAACATCGCCGGATCGCGCAGCGTCGCGACGATGAGCACGTCGACGAGCAGCGCGGTGACGAGCAGCGCAGCACGCGCGCGCGCCGTCTGCTCCGCGTCCGGGTGCGCCCCCTCACGCGCCGGCGGCGCGAACGCTCGCGTCAGCGAGAGGGTCCTCACGAGGGAAGCCTAGACCAGTCACCCCGGTCGCGCGCGAGCCGCCTGACGCGAGCATTAACGATAGGCGCGCGCGTAAGCGAGCGCCTGACGTGTGTATTGACGTTTAGGCGCTCGCTGACGCGCGCGCCTGTTCGCTACGCGGCGCCGCCGCGGGTGTTCACGGGCGGCGGGGGCCCGCCGTCGCTCGTGCCCTGGCCGCTGCCGCTGATCGCCGGCGGCGAGGACGGGCTGCCCGCGGTGGCTGCGACCTCGGCCTCGTCGGCTTTGATCGCCTCGCCCCACAGGCCCGCGCGGAGCTCGGTGAGCCGCGCGCGCGCCTTGGCGAGCTTGCCCGACGCGACCTCGGTGTCGGCGCGCTCGGAGGCGCTCTTCTCGACGCCCTCGGCCCGCGCGTCCTTCGCGGACTTGAGCACCTCGAGCAGCTCGCGGTGGAGATCCTCGCTGGCCGAGACGACCCACGCGTCGAGCTTGGTCGCGAACTCGTTGATCATCTCGTCGATCTTCGGGCCGACCTTGGTCGCGATCTCGCGCAGCACCTGCGGCGTGCGCTCCTTCACGTTGCGCTTGTATTCGGAGTTGATGCGGTCGCGCGCGAACATGCCGATGATCGGCGCGGCGACGAGCATCAGCGCGCCGACGACGAGCGCGCCCGAGAGCAACGAGCCGACGCCGAGCATCAGCGACGCCATGACGCCGACATCGAACGCGAACGAGTCGACCTCGATCTTGAGGCCGGGGAGCTGCGCGCCGAGCTGGTCTCCCACGCGCTTGGCGGTGTCGTGCGCGTCTTCGCGGACGATGGCGATGGTGCGCTCGGCGATGCCCTCGAGCGCGGCGCCGAGCTCCTTCGTCTCGTGCTCGGCCCAGCCCTTGACCACCGCCTCGAGGTAGCCGGCGAAGTAGGTCTTGAGGTCTTCCGGCTCGGCGCTCTCGATCTGCGCGAGGACCATGCGCGACGCGTCGTCGACGAAGCGGTCGAGATCGCGGCGCGCCCACGCGCGCACCGAGCTCACCTCTTCGCGGATCTTCGCGCGACGCTGCTCGATGGTGGCGCCGGCGCCCTGCAGATCGCTCTCGATCGCGGAGATGCGGCGCGCGAGCTCTTTTTCGTCCATGGTGAGGGCGCGGCGCTTGGCGTCGACGCCCTTGACCAGCGTGTTCGACGCGGCGAGCCCCTCGCCGAGCGCGTTGTCCAGGAGGATGCGCCCGCGGTGCTCCGCGAGGAACCGGGTGAGGAACTCGAGGAGCTCGGCCATGCCGCTCTCGCCGCCGTGGCCGCCGAGCGCCTTCTGCGCGCTCACCGGGAACACCATCGGGTCGCCCTTCACGAACTTGCCGAGCTGCTCCTTGGCGTAGGCGAGCGCCTGGCCCTGCTCCTCGGCGTTGAGGAGGTCCCACTTGGTGATGACGAAGACGATCTTGTCGCGGGCCTGGCCGATGATCTTGTCCTGGAGGAAGACGCGCTCGCTCTCCTTGAGGATCTGCCCGGCGTCGAGCAGGAACAGCACCGCGTCGGACTGCGGGATGTAGCTGTAGGTGATGTCTGCCCGCTGCAGCGAGAGGTCGTTCACGCCTGGCGTGTCGACCAGCACGATGCGCTCCTGCAGCAGCGCGGCCGGGTAGCTCACCTCGATGTGCGCGACCTCGCTCGTGCCCGACTCGCCGCCGACCACGAAGTTGCGGACCTTCTCGAACTCGATCGACTCCTCGCGCCCCTCGGCGAACACGACCTTGGCGCGCGGCTCGTCGCCGTAGCGGAGGTGGTGGATCGTCGCCGTGGTGGGGGTGACGCCGGTGGGCAGGATGGGCGCGCCGAGCAGCGCGTTCACGAAGGTGGTCTTGCCGTGGTTGAACTCGCCGACCACGACGAGGTGAAAGCGGTCCTCTTCGAGCTTCTTCACGAGCTCGCGGTCGAGACGCTCTTTCAGCGTCTTGGCGCCGAGGGTTCCGGCGACGTCGCTCAGCTCCTCGAGGGCCGTTTGCACGTCGATCTTGCGCTCGCGAAAGCCCTCGAGCGGGCCCTTGGGCGTGTCCATGGTCTCGGGCTCGCTCATGCCACCACCTTGATGATCTCGTGCACGCGGTTGTCGCACTCTTCCATGGAGATGCCGCCCTCGCCGAGGCCGACCGCCTTGCGGTAGAGCGACGTCTCGGAGAACGCCTTGAGCGCCATCACGCGCTTGGGCACGTAGGGATGAGAGGCGAACAGCTCGGTCATCCGCCCGATTCCCTTTTTGCCGTCCTCGTATTGCTCGAGGTACGCGTCGAGGTCGAGCTCCTCGTAGAGCTTCTTGCTGCCGAGGGCGAGCTTCATGAGGCCCTTCATCGAGGTCTGCAGGTCTTGCACGACGAGCAGGCCGGCGCGGTCGCACGTGATCTCGGCGCGGCGTGACCAGGCCATGAGCGCGATGCGCGCCGGGTAGGCGAACCAGCCGACGAACGCGTTGACCACGTTGGTGAGGAAGTAGAGCGTCGTGAGGTAGACGACGTGGTTGTTCTGGATGTGGCCGTGCTCGTGGCCGAGCACGTCGAGGATCTCTTTGTCGTTGAAGTGATCGATCAACGAGCCGTTGACCAGGATGAACGAGTCGTCGAGCGTGCCGAACGTGCCCGCGTTGAGGTGCGGGTTCTGCCCGACGTAGAGCGTGGGGGTGGCGATGCCGAGCCGCTGCGCGCTCTGCACGTTGAGGTTGTGCAGCCGCGGGAACTGACGCTCGGTGACCCGAACGGTGCTGCCGAGCAGCTGGTTCTTGCCGATCGCCTTCCACATGCGGACGGTCGCGGCGACGGCGTACTCGACCGGGGCCATCTTCTGGAACGCGGCGCGCGTCTGCCGGTCCGAGATGTACGCGTAGTCGTGGCCGTCGCCGCCGCCGACGTGACCGGCCTTCTTACCCGCGACATATGTAGAGAAATCCAGCTCCGGGACTTGCGCCATGGCCGTCAGCCTAAGCACCCCCTCCGCACTGGGCAATTGGCGCATTTTGTTCCGCACATTTCTTCACGATCGTACGGTGGGCCCTTAAGAGCCGCGCTCTGGCGGCCGGAGACAGGCGCGAGGGGTTTGTGAAGATCGGTCATTCCATTCGCGCGGTCGCCTTCACGCTCATGACGGTCGCGCTCTCGGGAACGGCGCGAGCCGACGAGAACGAGGAACGGAAGGACGGCGAGGTAACGCCGCCGCCGCCACCGCCGACGCCGCCGCCCAGCAACCCGCCTCCGGTCTACACCCCGCCGCCGCCGACGACCTCGCTCGCCGAGCCCCCGCCGCCGAAGAAGAAGGACGACCAAGAATACGACGAGCCGTGGGTCACAGGCACCGCGCGCCTCGCCGACCGCTTCTACGAGGGCGGTCCGTTCATGGGCAAGGGGGGCATGTTCGCCGTCGCCGGCCTCGCGAGCGACGTGAACCTCTCGGGCGTACGCGTGCTCGAGAACCACGGCTACCTGTCCAAGTTCACCATCGCGATGCTGATGGCGATGGGCCAGGGCAACAGCCGCTACGTCGGCTCGAGCTACTCCCGCGACTCCGCCGGCAACACCTGGCGCACGGACTACTACCGCCCGCTCACGCCGGCCGAGCGCGAGGCCAACGCCCGCGCGATGCAGGCCGCGATCAGCGCCGAATACGTGTTCGAGATGGTCGTCTACTCACCGAGCCTCAGCCCGGTGAAGAAGGAGGACAACAAGTCCTTCGCCAAGGGCTTCGAGCTCTACCTCGGCGGCCAGACCCCGCTCGGCGATCGCACCGGCGGCCTGCCGACGATCCTCCAGATCGCGTTCGTCGGCTCGCACGTCACCACCGACGCGTTCTTCAAGCCGGGCGAGGCGGGCACCCCCGCCAACACCGTCGGCCCGCTCGCGGCCAAGCGCCTCTACTACACGAACATCGGCGTGATGCTCCGCGCGATCATCCCGATCACCACCTGGCTCGAGGGCTACGTCCACTGGGACATCAACATCCTCAGCCTGTTCGCCAAGCAACAGAACTTCATCGACAAGGGCTACGTGTGGACGAGCCCGCTCCGCGGCGGCATCAACGTCAACCTCACGGACCGCGCGTACGTCCGCGGGCATGGATCGATCAACGCCTTCGGCACCCACGGCATCGGCTGGGCGGGCGAGATCGGGGTGAGGTTCTGATCATGAAGAAGCCGCTCATCACCCTCCCGATCGTCGCGCTGGCCCTCCTCACCAACGCCGCACAGGCCGCCGACACCGAGCGCCTCGAGGAGCACGAAGCCAAGGGCTATTTCGACAAGGTCGGCCGCGTCGGCGCGTTCGCCGGCATGGTCACCGGCACGCAGACGAGCAACAACCCCACCGCCGTCGCCGAGGACTTCAAGCGCACCGGCGTCGGCGTCGACCTCGACTTGCTCGGGTTCTGGGACGCCACCCGCTTCGACACGCTGATCGGCGCCGAGCTCGTCACCAAGTTCGGCGCCTACAGCGCGGCCAAGGTCGACGGCGCCACGGCCACCGAGAACGACAAGACGCACCTGTTCTTCCGCATGGATGCGGCGATGGACTACGGCCTCATCCACTGGGATGGGGCGATCAAGGGGCGCATCTCCGGCGGCGCAGGCTTCGGGTTCGATCTCAACGGGGGCCGGTGGTGGACCCAGAGCGGCCGCGCGTACCCGATGCTCCTCGGCCGCGTGCAGCTCGGGCTCGGCGGCATCGGCCTGCACGCCGCCTACCACTACATCCCGACCACCACGAACAACGCCTTCGTGCGCGAGCACCGCTTCGAGGCCGCGGCCGGCATCGGCGCGCTCCACGGCGGCCTCCGCTACACGATCACGCCGGCCCGCTTCAACGACACCGACCCGTGGCTCTACACCCGCGAGGCCGGCCTTTTCGTAGCGTACGCGTTCTAGCCCTCCCCCCGCGCGCGCGTGTAGGATGCCGCCAGGCATGCGGCTCCTCGCTGGTACGGGTGCGTCTCTGGTCGTCGTCCTCGCGTCGGCCGCGGCGTATGCGGTCGAGGACGATCTCCCCGTGGGCGACGAGCCCCCGCGGATCGTCCCCGTCGTCGTGGCCGACACCTACTACGCGTTCCACGACCCGGCGCCCGCGACCCGCTCGGCGACCCTGATGTCGAGCGCCAACCGGCACAACGAGATCGCCGTCAACCTCCTCGCGCTCGGCGCGCGGGTCGAGCACGCGAAGCTCACCGGCACGGCGATCGTCCACGCCGGCACCTCGGTCGACGCGCTCTACAGCAGCCCCGACAACCCGCTCTCGGGCGCGCGCGAGGTGTGGAAGCACATTCAGCAGGCCAACGTCGGCTGGCGCACGGGAGACTTCCACCTCGAGGCCGGCGTGCTCCCGAGCCAGGTCGGCCGCGAGAGCTTCGTCAGCACCGAGAACTGGAACTACACCCGCGCGATCATCGCCGACTCCACCCCGTACTACGTCACCGGCCTCCGAGCGACGTGGCGCTTCATGCCCACCCTCTCGCTCGCGGCCACGGCGTTCAACGGCTGGGACCACCTCGGCGACCGCAACTCGCACAAGAGCGGCTCGCTTCGGCTCGCGTGGAACCCGACCGAGAAGCTCACCATCGCCAACGTCCTCATCGGCGGTTGGGAGCAGGACATCATCCAGGACGGCCGGCGCCCGTTCCGCGTGTTCGACGATCTCGTCGTCACGCTGCAGGTGCACAAGCGCGTGCACCTCGCGCTCGAGGGTTGGTTCGGCAACGAGCAGAACCACGAGGTCGAGGACCCGCGCAAGGGCACCCCGGCGCTCAAGCACGTCATCAAGAACCCTTCGTATTACGGCGCCGCGTTGTGGGCGAAGTGGCAGTTCGGCGACACCACCTACGTCGCGCTCCGCGGCGAGGGCCTCAACGACCCGGCCGGCGTCCTCACGTTCCGCGGCGGACGCGAGAAGGACGAGCCGGTGCCCGGCCAGAAGCTCCTCGCCGGCACCGTCACCCTGGGCTGGCAGCCGCACCCCCGCATGATCGCGCGCGTCGAGGCTGCCCACCGCACCAGCAACGAGCGCTTCTTCACGGGCGGCGACAAGCTCGCCTACGACGAGACGCTGGGCTCCACCGGGCAGCCGGCCACCTTCCGCAGCGACGCTCGCAAGAGCAGCACCACGTTGGTGATTTCGGCGGCGTTCAGCTACTAGGCGCGCCGTGTAGCTAGGCGCGCGCGTCAGCGAGCGCCTGACCCGAGCGGGTGGATCAGGGCGTTCGTGAAGAGTTTGAATTTGAGTTAGGCGCTCGCTGACGCGCGCGCCTGTTCGATCGCGGGCGCCTGTTCGATGGCGCCTATTCGGTGACGATGACGAACTCGACGCGGCGGTTCTTCGCGCGACCGATCTCGGTCTTGTTGTCGGCGATGGGCGCGTCCTGACCCTTACCGAGGGCGTCGACGCGGCCGGCGTCGAGGCCCTTCTTGAGGAGGTACTTCTTGACCGAGTCCGCGCGGCGCTGACTCAGGTCCTGGTTGTACTCGGGCTTCCCCTTGTTGTCGGTATGTCCATCGATCCGGACCTTCTTGATGGCCGGGGTCTTGTCGAGGATCTCGAACACCGAGTCGAGCACCTGGAACGACGTGTTGCCGACGATGACGTCCGAGTTGGTCGCGAAGTTCACCTTCTCGGTGATGACGATCGCCGAGCCCTTCACCTGCGCGAACTTGGTCTTCACCGGGCAGCCGTTGGTCGCCGGATCGGCCGTCGCGGGGCCGGGGTCGTCGGGGCACGCGTCCTTGTCGTCGGCCACCCCGTCGTTGTCGCGATCGGCCGGGCAGCCGTTCTTCTTCGGATCGGTGTGCTTCACCCCGGGAACGTCGGGGCACGCGTCCTCCGCGTCGACGATGCCGTCCTTGTCCTTGTCGGGCGGCGGCGGCGGCGGCGGACAACCGTTGGTCTTCGGATCGTCGGTCTTCGGGCCGGCCTCGTTCGGGCAGGCGTCCTGCGGATCGATGATCCCGTCCTTGTCGGTGTCCGGGCAGCCGTTGGTGGCCGGATCCGCGGTCTTGAGGCCGGGCGTCTTGAGGCAGGCGTCGTCCTTGTCGAGGACGCCATCGGCATCGGTGTCCGGCGGCGGTGGCGGGGCCGGCGGCGGTGGCTTCGGCGCCTCGGGCCATGGCGAGGCCCAGCCGACGCGAAGCACCATGCGGAACGCCGGGCTGCCCGCGGCCGGCAGCGCGCCGCCCCCCACGCCGAGCGAGGTGTAGAGGCCGCCGCCGAGCTGGTAGGTGCCGGAGAGCATGCCGTCGAGCGGCGAGGAGCCGCGCTTGAAGAAGGTGTCGCCGCGAAGACCGGTGCCGGTGCTCACCTCGGCGCCGATCCGCAGCTTGTTGTCGAGGAACTTCACGCCGCCTGCGATCGCCAGGATCGTCTCGGCTCCGGTGGCGTTGCTCGCGGTCGCGCGAACCGGCCGGAACATGAAGCCGAGGTTGCCCGTGAGGAAGATGTTCGGCGTCGGCGTGAGCTCGGCGATGATCGTCGGTGCGCCGCGCACCATGCCGTCGGACGACCACGAGCTCTGCTCGCCGGTCGGCAGCCACAGGTAGGTGCCGAGGCCGAGGCCGAACACCGTCGGCGGACGATCGGCAGCGCCCTCGGTGTCGCCGAGGATGCGCAGGCGCGCGCCCACCCGGAGATCGCCGAGCACCGTGTTCTTCGGCTCGGCGACGCTCGCGGTCGTGCGCAGGCCGCTGCCCTCCTGGTAGACCACGATCGGCAGCGCCGCGTGGACGGTGAGCCGGTTCCACAGCCCGAGGGCGAGCCCCGGCGTCACATAGAACGTGTTGCCCACGACGTCCTGCACGCGCGTGCGCGAGCCGTCGGAGCTCTCGCGGATGAGCACCAGCGGCCGATGCGCCCAGTCGCCGGTGAGCACGCCGCCGTAGCCGAGGTGGGGCAGGCCGGTCGGCCGCTCGACACGCATCCAGTCGTTGGCGAGGGGCGTGGGCTCGTAGCGATTGAGCGCGAACCCCTCGAGCGCCCGGGCGCCGTTGGCAAAGAGACCGACTGCAACTGCAACGGCAAGAGCGTTGAGCTTGCGCATCAGGATGGTTCTCGGGCGGGAGACTACGGCACGCACGCAGCGTTGCGACCAACCACGACCGCTTTGCTGGTGGAGGTCTGCTTCGCGAGGACGCCGAAGCTGGGCGGGAAGGCCAGGATCTGCGAACGGATCGACTTGTTCCAGTTGGACAGCGTCGCGTCGGTCTGACCGACCAGTGCCGGGTGGCCGCTGGCCACGATCGACACGTCGTCGGCGGCGACGCCGAGCGAGGCGAACGTGCCGATCGAATCGAGGAAGTCGAGGTTTCGACGGCCCCAGTCGCTGCCCACGTAGAGGCCCGTGGTGGGACCGCTCGCGAGCCACTTGAACGACTCGCGCATGAACTGCTTCGCGGCGTCGTTCAGCTTGCAGCCGGGGTTGATGCCGCTGACGACGACGCGCCCGGTGACGACCGAGTTCCACGTCGCGCGTTTGTTGTACGCGATGTTGTAGTCGCCCTCGGTCGGACCGGAGCAGTTCTTGTCGCCGAGGACGATGACGTGGAACTTGGCGAAGTCCGTCGCCGTCATGGTGTTCCAGTCCGAGGTGGAGGCGACGGTGACGATCGAGCCGGCCGGGAAGTACGGCTGCTCGGCGGTGCCGGTCGGGCCGTAGACGAGGATCTTCGCCGGGCCGCTGTTGCACTTCGGGATCGACGCGCAGCCGCCGCCCACGCACACGCCGCTCGAGCCGCAGCTGATGCCGCAACCGCCGCAGTTGCTGCCGTCGCTGGTGGTGTTGACGCAGACGCCCGAGCACAGCGTGAGGCCGGGCCCGCACGTCGTGGAGCAGACGCCGCCGACGCAGGCGAGCCCCGGCCCGCACACGTTGCTGCAGCTTCCGCAGAACGCCGGGTCGTTGGTGAGGTCGCGGCAGACGCCGGAGCAGTTGGTGAGACCGCCCGTGCACGTCGTCTTGCACACGCCGGCGTCGCAGACCTGGCCCGCGCCACAGACGTTGCCGCAGGCGCCGCAGTTGCTGGCGTCGGCCTGCGTGTCACGGCAGACGCCGCTGCAGTCGGTGAGGGTGCTCCCGCACGAGACCTTGCACACGCCGGCCGCGCAGATCTGCCCCACCGCGCACGAGGTGCCGCACGCGTTGCAGTTGTTGGCGTCGGTCTTGAGGTCGCGACAGATGCCGCCGCAGTTGGTGAGCCCGCCGCCGCACGAGACGACGCACGTGCTGCCGCTGCAGATCTCGCCGGCCCCGCACAGCTTGCCGCAGGCGCCGCAGTTGTTCTGGTCGCTCGTGAGGTCGCGGCACACGCCGCTGCAGTTGGTGGTGCCGCCGCCGCACGAGACCTGGCAGGTGCTGCCGCTGCAGACCTGACCCGCCGCGCACTTATTGGTGCAGCCGCCGCAGTTGTTGAGGTCCGTGGTGAGATCGCGGCAGGTGCCGCTGCAGTTGGTGAGGCCGGTGCCGCACGAGACGGCGCACACGCCGTCGCTGCAGACCTGACCCGCCGCGCACTTGAGGCCGCAGTCGCCGCAGTTGTTCACGTCGGTGTCGAGGTCGCGGCAGACGCCGCTGCAGTTCAGCAGGCCGCCGCCGCACGAGACCGTGCACGTTCCGAGGCTGCAGACCTGACCCGCCGCGCACTTGAGGCCGCAGCCGCCGCAGTTGTTGAGATCGGTCGACGTGTCGCGGCAGACGCCGCTGCAGTTCGAGAGACCGCCGCCGCACGAGACCTGGCAGTTGCCGCCGCTGCACAGCTGGCCCGCAGGGCACGCAGCGCCGCAGGTCTTGCAGTTGTTGACGTCGGTGAGGAGGTCGCGGCAGACGCCGCTGCAGTTGGTGAGGCCCGCGCCGCAGCTCACCTCGCACGAGCCGCCGTTGCAGATCTGACCGGCCGCACAGGTCGTGCCGCAGAAGCCGCAGTTGTTCTGATCGCTCTTGAGATCGCGACAGACGCCGCTGCACTCGGTGAGGCCTGCGCCGCACGAGACGGCGCACACGCTGCCGCTGCACACGCGACCGGGGGCGCACTTGTCGCCGCACTTGCCGCAGTTGTTGAGGTCGGTGCTGAGGTCGCGGCAGATGCCGCTGCAGTTGGTGAGGCCGCCGCCGCAGGTGACGCCGCACTTGCCGTCGCCGCATACCTGGCCGGCCGGGCACTTGATACCGCACCCGCCGCAGTTGCTGTTGTCGGTGTCGAGCGCGCGGCAGACGCCGCTGCACTCCGACGTCCCCGCGCCGCACGTCAGCGCGCACGCGCCGCTCGAGCAAACCTGACCGACGGGGCAGTTCTTCCCGCACCCACCGCAGTTGCTCGGATCGCTCTGGGTGTCCTTGCAGAAGCCGCTGCAGAGCGAGAGCCCGGAGCCGCACGTCAGGGCGCAGACGCCGCCGCCGCAGACGGTCCCGGAGGGGCAGGCGATTCCGCACCCGCCGCAGTTCACCGCGTCGCCCTGGGTGTCGCGACAGACGCCGCCGCAGTTGGTGAGACCGCCGCCGCAGCTCACCTCGCACTTGCCGCCGGAGCACTTCTCGCCGGCCTTGCACACGACGCCGCACGCGCCGCAGTTGTTGTTGTTGCTGGTGAGGTCGCGGCAGACGCCCGCGCACTCCACCGTGCCGCCGCCGCAGGTCACCGCGCACTTGCCGTCGGAGCAGACCTCACCGGCCTTGCACGAGACGCCGCAGGTGCCGCAGTTGGCGTTGTCGGTCTTGATGTCGCGGCACACGCCGCCGCACTCGGTGAGCCCGCCGCCGCAGGAAACGGCGCACTTGCCGGCGGTGCACACCTGGCCGGCCGCGCACTTCGTGCCGCACGCGCCGCAGTGGTTGAGGTCGGTGGTGACGTCGCGGCAGACGCCGCTGCACTCGGTGAGCCCACCGCCGCACGAGACCTCGCACTTGCCGTCGCTGCAGACCTCACCGGCCTTGCAGGTCACGCCGCACGTCCCGCAGTTGCTGCGGTCGGTCTTCACGTCGCGACAGACGTCGCTGCAGATCGTGAGGCCGCTGCCGCAGGAGACCTCGCACTTGCCGGCGTTGCAGATCTCGCCCGACTTGCAGGTCACGCCGCACGCGCCGCAGTTGTTGCGATCGGTCGCGGTCGCAGCGCAGGTGCGCATGTCCACCGTGACGCACTCGGTGAAGCCGATGCCGCAGTTGACCTGGCACTTGCCGTCGCTGCAGACCTCACCGGCGTTGCACTTCACGCCGCAGGCGCCGCAGTTGTTGCGGTCGGTGTCGTGCGAGACGCAGACGCCGGAGCAGTTCTTCTGCGGGGAGGGACAGGTCACCGAGCAGCGCCCCGCCTGACAAACCAGACCGTCCGGGCAGGTCTTGCCGCACTCGCCGCAGTTCTTCGTGTCGTTGATGACGTCGACGCAGGTGCCGCTGCAGAGCGACTTGGTGGGCTCGCAGGGCAACACCTCGCCGCCCGGACTCGTGTCGGCTCCGGTATCGAGGTCCTCGTAGAAGACCTCCTCACCGCCGCTACACGCCGTGGTGAGCCCCAGGAGCAGCCCACATAGAGCGGCCGCAAGTTTCGCCGACGACATCGTGCCCTCCTCCCGCGATTACGCGACTACGGCCGAGGAGGTATCAAAGTTGAGACGTCGCGCAACGAAATGTGCGCCCGGACAAGCAGTTCACTGTTTGATTCGTTTTTTGACTGGTTTCGCTTTTTGGCCCGGCGACATCTCGCCGAGGGACGCGACCAGCTTCTTCGGCGCACGGGCGCGGTAGCTCTCGTCGATCCACTCGCGGAACAGCTCCACCGGGGGCGCCTCACCGGGGGCGAGCGTGGCCGTCACCCAACCGCTCTTGCCCAGGCCGTAGCCGGTCGGCTTCGCGAACGGGAGCATGAGGGCGACCTGGCCCGAGTGCGGCAGCTTGCACGAGATGCTGAATGGCTCGCCCTCGGCGCTGAGGAAGGCAAAGGTCTTGTCCTTCACGGCGAGATCGAGGTGGCCCGGCCACGGGCTCTTGGTATGTGCGCCGGGGTAGGCGAGCCCGAACGCCCGCAGCTCTGCGAGCGCCGCGTCCTGTTTGCTCTTCGCGCGCGCCATCGACCGCGAGAATACGTTGAACCCACCGCGCTCGCGACGGCATCGGATCAGGCATGCTGCAGATGAGAGAGCTGCTGCGGGCGGCGCCCAACCTCCCGCCGCCCGTGCGCGAGGCCTTCACCCTCGGAGACGAAGCGGTCGCCCACGCGCTGCTCGATCTCGGCCTCGAGTGCCTCGAGGTCAAAGAGCTCCTCGACCGCCCCGAGAGCTGCACCTGCGACTGACCGAGAAGGAGCGTCGGTGTTCGCCTACGTGGGCTCGCCCTCGGTGCCGCCCGGGGGGACCGCGCCGCGTTCGGCCTCGAGGTATCGGAAGATGGTGCGCGGATCGACGCCGAGGTCGCGGGCCGTCTGCGTGCGGTTGCCGTTGTTTCGCTCGAGCGCCTCGAGCACGTACTTCCGCTGGAACTCCTCTTTCGCCTTCTCGAGCGGGAGGATCGGAGACGTGGCCTCGGGGCCCAGGTCGAGGTCCTCGGGCTGGATGAGCGCCTTGTCGCAGAGGACGAGGGCCTTCTTGATCCGGTTCTCGAGCTGCCGGATGTTGCCCGGCCAGGGGTACTTGCGAATGGCGCCGAGCGTGGCCGGCGCGTAGCCGACGACCTTGGAGCCCATCTCGTCGGCGTACTTGCTGAGGAGCGCCTTGGCGATGATGAGGACGTCGTCCCCGCGTTCGCGAAGCGGCGGGAGGAAGATGTTGACCACGTTGAGGCGGTAGTAGAGGTCCTCGCGGAAGCGCCCCGCTTTGATCTCGTCCTCGAGGACGCGGTTGGTCGCGGCGATGACCCGGATGTCGACCTTCTCGGGGCGCGCGTCGCCCACGCGGTTGACCATGCGCTCCTGGAGCGCGCGCACGAGCTTCACCTGCAGGTTGAGCGGGAGCTCGCCGATCTCGTCGAGGAACAGCGTGCCACCGTTGGCCGCCTGGAACTTGCCGGGGCGCGAGGCGATCGCGCCGGTGAACGCGCCCTTCACGTGACCAAAGAGCTCGGCCTCGATCAGGTTCTCGGGGATGGCGCCGCAGTTGATGGAGACGAAGGGCCCGTTCACCCGCGGCGAGCGCCGGTGGAGCTCCTTGGCGATCAGCTCCTTGCCGGTGCCCGTCTCGCCGGTGATCAGCACGCTGATGTCGGTGGTGGCGACCTTCTGGAGCTTCTTGAACACCTCGAGCATCGACGCGCACGCGCCGATGATGTCGCCGAACTTCTTGTCGTGGAGCTCCTTGACGAGCTTGTCCTTGTCGGCGCGGAGGGAGTTGAGGAGCATCGCGTTCTGCAGGATGAGCGACGCCTGACCGGCGAAGATCGTCAGCAGATCGAGCGCCGACTTCTCGAACAGTCCCTTGACCTTGTTGGAGCCGACGTAGAGCGCCCCGAGCAGCTCACCCTGCGCGAGCAGCGGCACGCACATCACGGACGAGAGGTTGAGCGCGACGATCGACTCGCTCTTGCTGAAGGAGGTGTCGGCGAGCGCGTCGCTCACGATCAGCGGGCGGCGCGTCTCGAGGACCCGACGGACGATGCTGTCGGAGATGTGTCCCTGCGCGTCGGCGATGTTCTCCTTCTTCATGTCGCGCGCGACACGCACCGTGGGGTTGCCGTCCTCGGTGAGGAGCAGCGCGCCGCGGTCGGCGCCGGTGAGCTCGACGATGCCGTCGAGCATGGTGGAGAGCAGCGGGTCGATCTCGCCCTTGGCGTGGACCATCAGCCGCTCGGAGAACTCGTGCAACTTACGGACGCCGGCCAGCTCGCTGCCGAAGTCGCGATGGGTCGGGTCGCCGTCGCGGTCGGTGTCGCTGCTGTGCTCGCGCTGCGACGGCGGACCGCCCGTGGATTCGGCGAAACTGGAGAACGCGAGCTCGACCTCGCCGAGGGTGATGCGGTCGCCGTGGACGAGACGCGCGCGGCGCTTTTTCTTCTGATTGATGAGGATTTCGCCCTGCCGGTCGATTTCCTCGAGGTTGAAGTCGCGCCCGTCGAAGGCGATCTGCGCGTGGTGGTCCGCGACGCCCGGGCCGTCGATGGCGACGTCGTTGCCGAGCGCGCGGCCGAGCGTGGTCACGGGCTTGTACACCGCGAACGCGCGCGGGGGTCCCTGCCGCGGGAACCAGCGAATCGTCGGCATCGCCCACGTCTTTATCACCGCGGGAGCCGCGCGTCCTCACCACGAATGCGGCGATCGGCTGGGAAAACCAGCTGAGGTGGTCCTGGCTCCTCCCTGGTTGCTCGAAAATGCTGCAGTGTGCCCGGGCTTTGTGTATCGTCCTGGCCGTTCCCCAATCGGAACCCCTTACGCGCGGCACCGCCGCGCCTACCTCGGAGGCTCGGAAAATGAAGCAGTTTCTGACGGTCGTGGCAGTCGGTGTCCTCGGTGCGTTCCTCCTCATCGCCTGCGGCGGCGACAAGAAGCCCGCCGAGACGGGTGGCACTCCGGCTGGCACCGAGACCGCTCCGGCGGCGGGCACGGATTCGGCGGCTCCGGCGGCTTCGCCGGCGGCGTCCTGATCTCGTAAACGACAACCTGCAGGGCGACGGCGCTTCGGTGTCGTCGCCTTGTGCCTTTTTGTCGACGCAACGCGCGATGGATTCGCCCGCGCTTTTCACTAGGGTTCCCGGCCATGGACCTCTTCGGCCACATGGCCACCTACGACTACGGCGAAGTTCACGTCGCGCGCGATCAAGCGAGCGGCCTTCGGGCGATCGTCGCCATCCACGACACGCGGCTCGGGCCCGCGCTCGGCGGGTGCCGGTTCCTCCATTACGACAAGGACGAGGCCGCGCTGATCGACGCGCTCCGCCTCGCCCGCGGGATGACCTACAAGGCGGCGCTCGCGGGCATCGCGCACGGCGGTGGCAAGTCGGTGCTGCTCCGACCGCGCGGCCACTTCGACCGGGTCGCGCTGTTCCGGGCCTTCGGCCGCTTCATCGAGGATCTCGGCGGCCACTACATCACGGCGGAGGACAGCGGCACCTCGCTCGAGGACATGGAGGTCATCCGCTCGGTCACCAAGCACGTCACCGGCGTCTCCGAGGCCAACGGCGGCTCGGGCGACCCGTCGCCGTTCACCGCGCTCGGCGTGCGTCGCGGCATCGAGGCCTGCGTGAAGAGCAAGCTCGGGCGCGACGACCTCAAGGGCCTGCACGTCGCGGTGCAGGGCATCGGCCACGTCGGCTATTACCTCTGCAAAGAGCTCCACGAGCATGGCGTGAAGCTCACCGTCGCCGACGTCGATCCGCTCAAGGCCGAGCGCGCGCAGCGCGAGTTCAAGGCGAGCATCGTCGCGATCGAGCACATCTTCGACGTGGAGTGCGACGTGATCGCGCCCTGCGCGCTCGGCTCCGCGCTCAACGACGAGACGATCCCGCGGCTGCGCTGCAAGATCGTCGCGGGCGCCGCCAACAATCAGCTGGCCGAGCCGCGGCACGGCGAGTCGCTCTTCCAGCGCGGCATCCTCTACGCGCCGGACTACGCCATCAACGCGGGCGGTCTGATCAACGTCGCCGCCGAGGTCAAGGGCTACAACGCCGAGCAGTCGCGGATCGACACGCACAAGATCTACGACACCATCCTCGAGATCTGCGAACGCTCGGAGCGGCTCGCGCTGCCTACCTATCGTGTCGCCGACACGATGGTCGAGGAGCGGCTCGCCAAGCACGCGCGCCTCTCGTAACCGCGGCGGCGACGCCGAGCACCAGCAGCGCGTCGAGGAAACGAGGCCGCTCGGTGGGCTCCGGCGTCGCCGTGCTGCACGACTGATTCGGACACTTGAGCTCGTGCGCGAGCCCGCAGCCGCCCTGCCCGTCGCAGTGGCGCTGTACGCGGCCGCCGCAGATGGTGTCGCAGTTGGTCTCGGCGTTGTGGACGTGGTGGCAGCTCTTGGTGTCGGTGCCGTTGCACGCCTGCACGGTGCAGATCCCGAGGCCGGGGACGGGGCAACCCTTTCGGATGCCGCGCGGCTCGCCGGTGACCGGCACGCACCTGCCGCGGGAGCCGGGCAGATCGCACGCCTCGCACTGGCCGTCGCAGGCGACGTTGCAGCAGACGCCGTCGGCGCAGTGGCCGGAGCCGCACTCGCTGTCCTTGGTGCAGTCGCACGCGGGCTTGAACACCGGCTCGACGCACGCGCTGCGGCTGCGGCTTGCGTCGCACAGGCTCACGCGACAGGCAGGGGTCCACGGCGGAGAGCACGCCGGGCGCGTACCGTGCGGCGCGCCGTCGACGCCGACGCAGGTGCCGATCGTGCCGGGCACGTCGCACGCCTCGCACTGGCCGGTGCACGCAGCGTCGCAGCACACGCCGTCGACGCAGAAGCCCGACGGGCACTCGCTCGCGGTCTCGCACGGAGCCGCGTACACCGCTGGCGCGACGAGCGCGAAAGCGACCGTCAGCGCGACGACGTGGGCGCGCATCCGTTCAGAGGGTCTCGAGGTACTCGACCAGGTCGGCGAGCTGACCGTTCGTGAGCTGCGAGGTCTTGCCGTGCTTGTCGCCGCCGCCGCACTCGTTGGTGAAGCGATCGAGGAGCGTGGCCGCGCAGCCGTCGTGCATGAACGGCGCGCGGAAGCGGATGCCGGCGAGGACCGGCACCTGGAACGGCGCGCCGGTGCCGACGTCGACCGTTTTGTGGTTGGTCAGGAGGTGACCGTTGTGACAGCTCGAGCAATCGGCCGAGCCCTCGAAGATCGCCTTGCCGCGATCGGCGGCCGCGGAGTTGACCGGGGCGAGCTTCGGCGACGCGGGGACCTTGTCGAGCCAGCCGGAGAGCGCGGCGATGCGATCGGCGCTGAGCTTGCCGCCGCCCATGCGCTTGGCGAACACGTCGTTCATCAGCGCGGAGATGTCGGTCTCGTCGCCGGCCCAGTGGAACGGCGCGGTCTGCATGATGCCGCCACGCAGCGTCTGGGTGCGGCGGCGGCCGAGCCCCTGGAACACCCAGGTGCGCCCGTCCTCGCCGCCCTCGGGGTGGCACGACGCGCACGCGACGCCGCCGCCGATCGAGGCGCTGAGGTGGAAGATTTTGTGACCGGTGTCCTCGACGCTCGTGCTGTCGAGCGCGATGGACGTGGAGCCGATGAACAGCTCGGCGGGCTGCCGGCTCTGGGTGACCACGTTGTTGCGCTTGTCGAACGCGACCGCGATCGCGTTCGCCGCGGGCGGCGTGAAGGGCAGCATCGACAGACAGTCGATGGGGAGCGGGGCGCCCGCGGACGGACCCGATGTGCTGCCGGGGGGCAGCATGACGCTCATCGGAAAGACCTGGACGCTGGGCTGACCGGAGTCGTGGTCGGTCCCGTCGTTGCCCGCGTTGACGATGGCGATCTTGGTTTCGTCGGGGGAGATCGCGAAGTCGACCGGGAGCACCGAGCCGGGGATCGGCGGGCTCTCCTGCACGTCGCCGTTGGAGCTGACGATCGACACCGCCGAGTGCACGATCGAGCTGCCGCACGCCTGCTTCTGCGCGTAGCCACCCGCCGAGGTGGACACCGGCGTGGCGCCGCCGCGCTGATGGACGATCGCCACGGCGTTGCGCTTCGGCATCGCCCGCATACGCCAGGCGACGGCCGGATCGAAGATCGAAGAGGTGGGGGTGCCGCTCGAGAGCGCGACCGGGTGCAGGCGGGTGTGCGCGATCGGCTTGCCGCCGCGATCGACGACGATCGTGTCGGTGGAGCGGAAGCGCGAGACGATGAGCTGCCCCTGGTTGACGACGATGTCGCGGAGGTCGTCGCCGATTTTTCGGATCGTGGGCGCCGCGTCTCCCGCGGTGGGCATCGTGTAGAGCTCGCCGGTGAGACAGGTGACGTGCAGCTGGTCGACCTCGGCGTCCCACGCGATGCCGCGCGGCAGCTTGCACACGTTGCGGCGCGCGAGGACGGTGCCGGCCACGGGATCGATCGAGACGATCGCGCCGCCGTGGCGGAGCACGACGTGCACGCGCCCCTTGCCGTCCTCGACGACGCGGCCCGGCTCGTCGTCGACCTGGAGCTTGATCTTGTGCGTGAGCTTCTTGCTCTCGAGGTCGACGACGTAGACCTGGTCGCGATCGCTGTCGGCCGCGACAGCGCGCAGGCCGTCGGCGCTCACGAGCAACGTGCCGCCGCTGATCGGTGGCGGGTTGCGCGCCGCGTGAACCGTCTCGCCGTAGTCGCGGGACCTGGCCTCGGGGACGAACCTGCCGTCGCTGGGCATCGGCGGCGGCACGTCGTCGTAGTTGTTGCCGTAGCAAGCGGACGCCGCCGCGACAGTGAGGACAAGGCCGAGGCCGGTGAAGCGTGACATCGAGAGCGATTCTCCCATGGCCGAGGTACGGCGCCAGTAGGCATCCGTACGGCGAGGCAGGGCGTTGTTACCGGCCGCGAGCGGCGCACACCTTGCCCTTCATCCTTGTCGAGATGGAGAACATACCGATGAGTGCATCCGACGAGACCGCCCGAGATCTGCTGGTCGCCGCCGCGCACGCGGTCGGGCTCCACGTGCCGCCGGTGGCTTCGGTCGCGGAGTTCGAGGCCGCGTGCCTCGCCGAGCTCGACCACATCCGCGGGGGTCAGGACCACGGACACGCGCGCAACGGGCTGCGGAGCGCCGTCGAGGCGGCGCGGGCCGGCAACGCCGAATACGCGCGCGCGGGCCTGTGGGAGGCCAAAAAGGTCCTCGAGCTGGTGCACTACAAGGGCAATCCGGCCCACATCGAGTAACGTGCGTCGCTGAATGCCCCCGCACATGGACGCGCAGGTCAGCACGCTCGCCGAAGCCTCGGTCCTCGACCTCGAGGGCAAGTCGCACCCGCTCGGCCAACACTTCGACGACCACGCCGCAGTGCTGCTCTTCGTGCGTCACTTCGGGTGACTGTTCTGTCGCGAAGAAGTCGCGCGGTCGCGCGACCTGCTCGAGCCCCTCGCCAAGCACGGCGGGGAGCTCGTGATCGTGGGCTCGGGCACGCCGGAGCAGGCGCGAAGGTTCCGCGAGCAGGAGCGTGTGCCGGGCACGCTCGTCACCGATCCGTCGCTCGCCGCGTATCGCATCGCCGGCATGAAGCGCGGCGTCCTCAAGACGCTGAACCCAAAGAGCGCGCTGAGCGCCGTGCGCGCGCTCGGCCGCGGTCACCTGCAGGGAGCGAACGCGGGCGATCCATGGCAGCAGGGCGGCGTGCTCGTCGTCGACGCCAAGCAGCGCGGCGGTCGCGTGCTCCTGCAGCACGCATCGAGCGAGGCCGGCGATCCCACCGACTTCGCGGCCGTGGCGCGCGCGCTCGACGAGCTTGCCCGCGACGCATGACCCCCTACGCTTGACCGCTCATGGCCCGCGCTCCCCAGACCTTCCGCGAGAGGGTTCGGCGTCGTCTCGACACCGAAGTGGGCGCGATCCGTAAGCAGGGCGCGTTCCCCGTCGCGCTCGTCTACCCGTCGCCCTATCGCGTCGGTATGTCGTCGCTCGGCTATCAGCGCATCTACCGCGCGCTGCAGGAGGCGCCCGGCCTCGGAGCGGAGCGCGCGTTCCTCGACGACGACGCCACGCCGGGCGAGCCGCATCCGCAGCTGCTCACCTACGAATCGCTGCGCGCGGTGTCCGACTTCCCCGTGTTCGCGGTGTCCGTCGCCTACGAGCTCGAGGTCGCCGGCCTGGTGCAGGTGCTCGAGGGCGCGGGGATGCCGATCTTCCGCAGCGACCGCGACGCGCGGCACCCGTTCGTCCTCGGCGGTGGGCCGCTCACGTTCTCCAACCCCACGCCGCTCTCGCCCTATTGCGACGCGGTGATCATGGGCGAGGCCGAGGCGCTCGTGGTCGACGTGGTCCGCACGCTCGAGTCCACCCGCGGCCGCAGCGAGCAGCTCGCGGCGCTCGCCAAGCTCCCGCACGTCTGGGTGCCAGCGCTCCACGGCGAACAGCTCCCGTCGTTGTCGCAGTGCGACGACGAGCTGCTCCCCGCGTGGGGTCCGATCCGCGCCGAGGACACCGAGCTCTCGTCGATGTTCTTGATCGAGACGTCGCGCGGCTGCTCGCGCGGGTGCACCTACTGCGTCATGCGCCGCTCCACCAACGGTGGCATGCGCATCGTCTCGCACGAGAAGATCCTCGCGACCATCCCCGCAGACGCCAAGCGCGTCGGTCTCGTCGGCGCCGCGGTGAGCGACCACCCGCGCATCGTCGACATCGTGCGCACCCTCACCGATCGCGGCGCCGAGGTCGGCCTCTCGTCGCTCCGCCCGGACAAGCTGAAGCTCGAGTTCGTCCAGGCGCTCAAGAGCGCGGGGTATCGCACGCTCACCACCGCGATGGACGGCCCGAGCGAGCGCATGCGCAAGCAGCTCGATCGACGCGCAGAGATTCGTCACCTGCTGCGCGCGGCCGAGAACGCCCGCGCGGTGAAGATGGACCGCCTCAAGCTCTATTTGATGATCGGCCTCCCCGGCGAGACCGACGAGGACATCGACGAGTGCGTGCGGTTCACCACCGAGCTCTCCAAGATCATCCCGGTCGCCCTCGGCATCGCGCCGTTCTGCCCCAAGAGGAACACGCCGATGGTCGATGCCCCGTTCGCCGGCGTGAGCGTCGTCGAGCACCGGCTCGACCGCCTGCGCCGTGGGCTCCGCGGGCGCGCCGACGTGCGGTCGATCAGCGCGAAGTGGGCGTGGATCGAGGCGCTGCTGGCCGCGGGCGGCGACGCCGAGGGCCGCGCCGTCGCCGAGGCCGTTCACGCGGGCGGCGGCTTCGCGGCGTACAAGCGGGCGTTCGCGCAGCTCTCACCGCGGCCCGGAAAGCCCAACCGCCTGCCGATCGTCGCCTGAGGGCGTGATTCGTCGTGTTGACTTGTGATACATTGTGATTCATCGTGTCGCGCATGACGAATGCGGCGTTCGACACGACCTTCTTCGTCCCGATCGTCCTCAACCGCGCGATCCCCTGCGATTCGTGCCGTTTGGAGCTCGAGGTCGGAGGTGATGCCCACCTCGGGCGCACCGCTGCGGGTTGGACATGCTTATGTCCAGCTTGTACGGCGGCGGGGAGGGTTCCGACCGCGCTGACGCTCTGGCGCCCCATCGAGGCGGCCGTCGCGGGGCTGCGAGGCGCGGCGTCGACCTTCGCGACCAACGCCCAGCGCGTGTTCCACACGGTCCGCGTGGCCACCCGAACCACGTTCCGCTGGCTGCTCGCCAAGCTTCGCGGCGATCGCCGGGCCGGGCCGGTCGCGGTCCGCAGGGCGTTCGAGGAGCTCGGCCCCACGTACCTCAAGCTCGGTCAGCTCGTCGCCTCGAGCCACGGGATGTTCCCCGAGGCGTACTGCGACGAGCTCCGCGCATGTCTCGATCGAGCGCCGCCGTTCGCGTTCGATCAGGTGGCGCGCACGCTCGAGACCGAGCTCGGTCGACCGCCGCGCGAGATCTTCGCCGACATCGACACGACCCCGCTCGCCTCGGCGTCGATCGCGCAGGTTCACGCGGCGCGCCTCCGGACCGGTGAGGAGGTCGTCATCAAGGTGCAGCGTCCGGGGCTGCCGCCGCTGCTCGCCGCCGATCTCGCGATCCTCCGCTTCGTCGCGAGGCGGCTCGAAAAGCAGCGCGCGGTCGAGATGGCCAACCCGGTGGGCATCGTCGAGGACTTCGCGGCGACGCTCGGGGACGAGCTCGACTTCGGCCTCGAGGCCGCGAACCTGGACGAGTTCAACCGCATCATGACGCGCCACGGACACGACGACGTCGTGGCGCCGCGTCCCGTGCACGCGCTGGTACGGCCGCGCGTCATGGTGATGGAGCGCTTCCACGGTCACCGCGTGGACGACGTCGAGAAGCTCCGCGCGCGCAACGTCGATGGCGAAGCGAAGCTGCTCGCGGGGATGCGCGCTTGGTTTCGCTGCCTCGTGTTCCACGGGTTCTTCCACGGCGACGTGCACGCCGGAAACCTGATGGCGCTCGACGACGGCCGCATCGGCTTCCTCGACTTCGGCATCGTCGGTCGCTTCTCGAGCGAGCGTCGCACCCAGATCACCGACTACCTGCTCGCCTTCGCGCTCGGCGACTTCGACGGCGTGGTCGACGTGATGATCGCGATGGGCTCGGCGTCGTCGAGGGTCGACCGCAAGGCCCTGGCGCAGGATCTCAAGACCTCGTTCGAGCCGGTGCTCGGGGGCGCCAGCGCGAAATACGCCGACATGCTGCCCGCCATCCTGCGCACCAGCGTGCGCCACGGGCTGCGGCTGCCTCGCGAGATGGTGCTCGTGAGCAAGCAAATGATCTACTTCGATCGGTACGCCAAGGTGCTCGCGCCGGACCTGAACGTGTTCCGCGATCCGCGCATCGTGATGGCGCTGGCCGAGGACGTCATGGCCGCGCGTGCCTTCGTTCCGAATGAGGCGTCGCGCAGGGGCGGTTAGACGCTCGCTCACGCGCGCGCCCATGGACGGGCAGGCGCTCGCTCACGCGCGCGCCCATGGGCGGGCAGGCGCGCGCGTCAGCGAGCGCCTATGCCCGTGCGCGTCAGTGAGCGCCCCATGCCCGTGCGGCGCGCGGCAGCGACCCGAGGCTCAGCTCGCGGCGCGGGCGTCTTCGATCTCGGTCGCCGGCGCTTCGGCGGCCGGGTGCGGGACGAAGTGGAACCACTGCGTCGGGAAGCGCTTCACGAACCGCTCGACCGCGTGCATGGCGGCGCCGATGGAGCGGTCGAGCTCCTTTTGGTTGGCGCGGCGTGGGACGTGGATCGGCGGATCGCACTTCACGAGGTGGTGCGCGTAGTCGAGGCGCGCCGTGAACACCGGGAGGATCGGCGCGCCGGTGACCTGCGCGAGCTGGAACGGACCGAGCGGGGTGAGCCACGGCTTGCCGAAGAACGACGCGGTGCGGGTGCGCATCCCCGGCGGCACGCGGTCGATCTGCAGCGCGACAGCACCGCCGCGACGAATGTGCTGGGCGAGGGGCAGCGCGGACAGCGGGTCGTCGCCGACGTGGAACACCTTGAGGCCCATGCGGTGGCGTGCCTCGTCGCTGATCCGGCGCGCCTCGGCGTCGCGCTCGGGCGCCATCACCAACGCGAGGTCGAACCCGCGCAGGTTCATCACGCCGCCCGCCACGTCCCACGAGCCGGCGTGCGCGGTGACGAGGATCGCGCCGGTCTTGTTGTCGCGCGCGCGGAGCAGGTGCTCGCGGCCCTCGACGGTGTAGCGGAACACCGGCGGATCGTCGGCGCCGGCGGCGAGGCCCTCGGCGAGGCAGTGCCCGTAGTTGGCGAACGTGGTCGCGACGTCGAACGACTCGACGATCGAAGAGCGCGTGCCGTGGACGAGGCGGAGGTTCTCGCGGATCTGCGCGCGCACCGCGGGCTGAGCGCCACCAACCAGCATGCCGATCGGCCCCGGCGAGTATTTCAGCCAGGGGCGGGGGAGCTTGGTGGCGCCCCAGGCGGCGAAGGCCCGCCAGAAGCCGGCGTCGTAGCGAGGGATTCGAAGCATGCGGGGGGAGGACGGTGGATATACCCAAAAAAGTCAGCGGGCGGGTGACGCACTTGCCACCCGCCCCCTGTTCGTCGGCCGTCTTGTGAAGGCGTCCGTTACTCGTTTCTGGGCGCGTTTCGATGCTCCCCAGTGGGGCATGGCATCGGTTCCGCGGTCAGAGACACTGCAAGTCCGCACGTGCGATCACTTCTGGGTAGAAGGCGATCGCGAACGCGTCAGCGGACCGGACCCTCCAGGTAGAGGCCACGGTTTCTGTGCATTTGTCTCTCCTCCTCCGGACGTGATGCCGGCGCGCGGGAGGGTCAGTCGATGAAGAGTGACCGGACCGCGCGTTCTTAAGGTGGGACCGTGGCGAAACACGGTCACGTGCCCACGGTCGCGGTCGAGGCGGCGATTCGCCTCGTGGATCAGCCCAGGGGAACCCCCCGGCCGCGCCGGTCACCAGCGATGGCGACTCACGGATATTAACGCGGCCAACGATTCGCGCCAGAGGGGAGCGAACGGTTGAGTTCGCGGCGCGCGCATGTGGCGTCCCGGCAGGCCCTGTCATGCACGGCTGCGTGAACGATCCCGTCGTCGCCTCGAGGTTCGAGCTCGGGCCCCGCGCTTGCGAAGGAGGAGTTGACCGATGGGCCGAGCCGCACTCCGCGGCGAGGCTCGGACTTTTCGCTCCGCACCACGGACGAGAAAGGACAACCACAGTGTCCAAGAAGATCCTCACTGCGTTCTCCGTCGCTGCCTGCTTGGCCGTTCCCACCTTCGCGCTCGCGCAGACGGCAAAGACCACCGAGACCAAAGAGGGCTCGAAGAAGGTGACCGTCACCTCGCCCGAGATCACGACTGCCCGGGGCAGCGAAGATCCTGTCACCACCGACATCGACGATCTCTCGCGCAAGAGCAAGCGCGACTTCGTGAAGGACCCGACCGGCTTCTCCGGGGCCGCGAACATGGGTTTCGGTCTCGGCGACGCGTACGGCCTCGGGTTCGGCGCGCGCCTCGGCTACACGCTGCCCGGCCGCGTCTACATCGGCGGCCTCGCCGGCTACCACATCGGCAACACCGCCGAGTCGCAGGGCGTGTCGATCAAGAACAGCACGACCTACCTCGGGCCGGAGGCCGGCTACGACCTCGGCGTCGGCAAGGTCATCCTCCGGCCGGTCATCGGCCTCGGCCTCGCGTTCCGCGCGCAGTCGATCTCCGGCGCGTCGAACGCCGCGGCCGCGCAGAACGTGAACGCCACGGAGAACGACGCGCGGGTGTACGTCGCGCCGGGCGCGTCGGTCATCTACCCGATCGGCAACTTCTTCGTCGGCGCGGACTCGCGCGCGATGATCATGAGCGGGAACAACACGGTCACGTTCATGGGCGCCGCGGGCGCGCACCTCTGACAGGCGCGCCGTCAGACAGGCGCGCGCGTCAGCGAGCGCCTCGGACAGGCGCGCGCGTAAGCGAGCGCCTAACGGGTGATGTGGCCCGCCCGGACGGGTCACCGCCCGGACCAATCCCTAACGCACCTCGTGGACGCGCACGACGTTGGTCGTGCCCTTCACGTTCAGCGGCGCGCCGTACACCAGCACGACGCGGTCGCCCGGCACCGCGAGGCCGTGGGAGATGAGGTAGGCGGTCGCGAGGTTGATCACCTCTTCTTCGACCGTGGCGCGCTCGTTGAGCACGCGCGGTTGTACGCCCCACACCAACGCAAGCCGGCGCCGAGTCTGCTCGACGGGCGAGAACGCGATGATCGGCACCGTCGGTCGCCCCTTGCTCACCAGACGCGCCGTGTCGCCGGAGTGGGTGAAGCACACGACGAGCTTGGCCTTGACCTCGACGGCGATGTCGCACGCGTTGCGCGCGATCGACTCGGCGACGCTTGTCTTGCCGATCTCGAGCTGATCGATCGGCGGCCGATAGAAGGGAGAGCCCTCGGCCATCTGGATGATCCGCGCCATCATGCTGGCGACGAGCGCGGGGTGATCGCCGCTCGCCGTCTCGCCCGAGAGCATGACCGCGTCGGTGCCGTCGAAGATCGCGTTGGCGACGTCACTCGCCTCGGCGCGCGTGGGCCGCGACGACTTGGTCATCGACTGGAGCATCTCCGTCGCGACGATCACCGGGCGGCGATGGCGACGCGCGACGGTGAGGATGCGTTTCTGCAGGACCGGCACCTGCTCGGGCGCCATCTCGACCGCGAGGTCACCGCGGGCGACCATCACCGCGTCGGAGGCGCGCACGATGCCGTCGAGGTCCTCGATGGCGCCGGGCGTCTCGATCTTCGCGACGATCGGGGTCGGGCGGCCGAAGGCCTCGCAGATGTCCCGCAGCTGCTCGACGTCCTTGGTGGCGCGGACGAAGGAGAGGCCGACGTAGTCGACGCCGTTGGACAGCCCGAACTCGAGATCGATCTTGTCCTTGTCGGTGAGCGCGTCGATGCGGAGCGAGCGCGAGGGGAGGAACACCCCGGCCTTGCTCTGCACGCGCCCGCCCTGCTCGACGGTGGTGCGCACGCGCGGGATACCGTCCTCGGTGAGGATTTGATCGACGCGGAAGACGACGCGGCCGTCGTCGACGAGGATGCGGTCGCCTACGGTGACGTCCTCGGCGAGCCCGTGATAGCCGATCGGGATCACGCCCTGGATCGGCTCGTCGTCGCCCTCGACCAGGTCGACCCTGGCCTGGGTCTCGGCCATGAAGAAGCCGGCCGCCATCTTGCCGGCGCGGATCTTGGGACCGCACAGGTCCTGGAGGATGGCGATCGGCCGACGGTTGCGCTCGCCGGCGGCGCGGATGGCCTTGATGCGGGCGAGGTGCTCGTCGTGGCTGCCGTGGGAGAAATTGAGGCGGGCGACGTCCATCCCGGCGGCGCATAGACGGTCGAGCATCTCGGCGCTGTCGGACGCGGGACCAATGGTGCAGACGATCTTCGCGCGGCGGATCAACGCGGCTTTGGGGGGATGTTGCGACTGCAGACCGGTCATGGAGCGGGATGCTAACGTGGCCGGGCGCCCCCTGCCCGACATATGCGCGTCGTCGACGTACCGCCGTGGCTGATTCGTTCGTTCGCGATCGCGTTCGGCTTGGCCATCGGAAGCTTCCTCAACGTGGTCATCGCGCGAATGCCGCGCGAGGAGAGCATCGCGCACCCGCCGTCGCACTGCGTCTGCGGCAAACCGATCGCTCCCCGAGACAACATCCCCGTCCTCTCCTGGCTGCTGTTGCGGGGTCGGGCGCGATGTTGCGGTGCGTCGATCTCGATTCGCTACCCCGGGGTGGAGCTGATCGGCGGGCTCCTCGCCTGGGCGGTGGTCGAGATGTTCGTGGTCTCGCTGCCGCACGCGCAGCTGCTGCCCGCGGTCGGTCGCGCGTTCGTCGATCTATCCATTGCTTATGGATTGGTGGCCGCGGCGTTCATCGATCTCGAGCACATGTACCTGCCCGACGAGATCACCTATGGCGGCGCGGTCGTGGCGGTCGCGAGCGTCGGGCTGCGGCCGGAGATCGCGCTCAAGGACTCGCTGATCGGCGCTGCGATCGGCGTGGCCGTCATCTACGTGCCGTTCATCCTCCTCTACAAGCTGCTCCGCGGGAAGCAGGGCATGGGCCTCGGCGACGCGAAGCTCGAGCTCCTGATCGGCGCGTGGTTCGGGTGGCCCGGCGTGTTGTTCACGCTGTTCGCGGGCTCGATCCAGGGCACCCTCGCCGCGCTGCTCATCTACGCGCGTCACGGCAAGATCGAGGAGCCCGAGGCGGTGCGTCGCGAGCGCGAGGAAGCGATCGCCGCGGGCGAGCCGCTCGACGAATCGGATCCGGTGGCCGAGCCGCCCGAGGACGGACTCGGCGGCGCGCGGGTGCCGTTCGGTCCGTTCCTCGTCCTCGGCGCGCTCGAGTACCTGTTGTTCGGCCCCTGGCTCCTCGCGCACTGGTCGACATTTCTCGTCCAGTAGGGCATCTCACGTCGGCCATGCGCGCTGCGGTCCCGGTCGTGCTCGCGCCGTGTGCGCTCGCGATGCTCGCCTTCGCGGCGTGCAGCGCCTCTCGGGTCAGGGAGCCCGCGTACGGCGAGCACCCGCACGGCGCCCTCGAGGCCACGTGCGTCCCCTACCCGCCGCCTGCCGCGAAGCCGGAGGAGACCGGCGCGCCGCCGTCGGATCGAGCGGTGTGGGTCGACGGCGACTGGGCGTGGAAATCGCTCGGCGGCGCGACGTCCGTGAAGGGCAAGTGGGAGTGGCGCCCCGGCGCGTGGACGCACCCGCCCTTCGGCGCGACCTACGCGCGCTCGTCGCTCGTGCGCATGCCGAACGGCGCGCTCGCCTGGTACCCGGGGCACTGGCACCTGCCGAGCCACTACGACATCCGCGTGGACGCGGCCGGCCCGGTCGCCTCCACGGGCCTCGCGCTGACCTGCCCGGCGCCGGACAAGAACGAGCTCGCGGGCGTCCCCTTGCCCCTCGGGGACGCGGGCGACGCGCACGTCGGTCCAGCGCTGCTCTACGCGGCCGACGCGCCAGCGCAGGCGCCGCCGAAGGTGATCGTCGACGCGGTCGTGCCCAGCGACACCAAGGACCCACCGAAGTTGATCGCGCCGCCGGAGGAGTAGACTGAGGCCCATGAAGAGGGCGCTTCTCCTCGCGTGCTGGGCGCTCGGCTGCGGGCGCGCGGGGGGCGCCGGCGATCTCGACAACGTCGCGGGCGATTCGTCCGTCGTCGGCGACGGCAGCGCGGTCGACGAGGGCTTCAGCCTCGACGGCACGACCCCGGCGTGCGTGAACCTCGAGTGCCGCCAGGTGCTCTGCGAGGGCGGCGCGAAGACGACGATCAGCGGCGTCGTCCACGAGCCGGCCGGAAAGCTCCCGCTCTACAACGTCGTCGTCTACGTCCCGAACGCGAAGGTCGAGCCGTTCGTCGACGGCGCCTCGTGCGATCGCTGTGGCAACATCAGCGGCGCCCCCCTGGTGAGCGCGATCACCGACACCAAGGGCCGGTTCACGCTGGAAAACGTGCCCACGGGCAAGGACGTGCCGCTCGTCATCCAGGTCGGCAAGTGGCGGCGGCAGATCGTCGTCCCGGAGATCAAGGGCTGCGTCGACAACCCGCTCGACGCGGGGCAGCTGCGCCTGCCGCGGAACAAGAGCGAGGGCGACATCCCGAAGATCGCCATCACCACCGGCGGCGCCGATCCGCTCGAGTGCCTGCTCCGCAAGATCGGCGTCGACGACGCCGAGTTCGGCGTGAAGGCCGGCGCCGAGCGCGTGCACCTCTACGCCGGCAAGAGCGGCGGCGGCTCCCGGCTCGCCAGCGGCACGAGCTACGCGCCACAGGCCGACCTCTGGCCCGACGCGGCGACGATCAAGAAGTACGACATCCTCTTGCTCGCGTGCGAGGGCGCCGGAGAAGACGTCGTCGGCCCCGACAAGCCCGCGCCGTCGCGCGGCGCGATGCTCGAGTACATGAACGCGGGCGGCCGCGTCTTCATGTCGCACCTCCACAAGTACTGGCTCGTGCACGGCCCCGCGCCGCTGCCGACGGTGGCAACGTTCGTCGAGAAGCCCGACCTCCCGAACCCGACGACCGCGTTCATCGACACCTCGTTCCCCAAGGGCGTCGCGCTCTCGGAGTGGATGGTGAACGTCGGCGGCTCCACGATGGCCGGTGAGTTCACGCTCAAGGCCGGCCAGCACACCGTCGACGCCGTCAACCCGGCCACCTCGCAGCGCTGGATCTACGGGAAGACGCCGGAGTCGGTGATGTACTACACGTTCAACACGCCGATCGGCACCAAGCCCGAGGAGCAGTGCGGACGCGTCGTCTTCAGCGACATCCACGTGAGCTCCGACGACAAGCCCGGCGACCCGTTCCCGAACGGCTGCACCACCAAGGACCTGAGCGCGCAGGAGAAGGCGCTCGTGTTCATGCTCTTCGACCTGTCGTCGTGCGTGAACCCCGACAAGGAACGCCCGAAGCCCCCGAAGTAGAGTGCGCCTGCGCCTGCGCGTAGGCGCTCGCTGACGCGCGCGCCTATGTCTGCGCCCGCGCCTGCAGATAGGCGCTCGCTGACGCGCGCGCCTGTGTCTGCGCCCGCGCCTGCAGATAGGCGCGCGCGTCAGCGAGCGCCTGACCCGTGACGGCTGCGCCCGAGCCTACAGCCGCCCGCTGAAAATCCCCTCGCCGTCCGAGCTCAAGATCCCGCTCTTGTCCGAGGTGTGGGGGTGCAGCACGCCCACGACGGTGCGGGTTCGTAGGTCGACGAGGAGCGTCGTGACGTCGTCGGCGAGCACGCGGGCGCAGAGCACGTCGTCGACCACGAACGCGGAGAGGCAGCGACCGTCGCGCGAGCCCGAGACCTCCACCAACTCCTCGCACGCCAGCGTCCTCGTGTCGAAGAACCCGACGGCGACGCCCGTCGTGTCGCGCCGCGATCGCGTCATCCACGCGACCACCGATCGACCGTGGATGAGGAGCGGGGGCGAGACGACATAGCCGGCCGGTCGAGCCGCGGGCTTTCCTCTTCCGCGGAGCTCGCCGTCCATGAGTTGAAACTGGACTCCCTCGAGCCAGACCGAGTCGCGGGTGGCGTGGTCGGCGCGTTCGAGGGAGCGCCCGCCCCGGAGCGCGCCGGCGCGCTTGCTCGCGTCGAAGCGCGCGACGGTGCGTGCCTGCTCGAGATCGACGTCGATCACGGTTCCGTCGGTCATGCCGCAGCGCACCTCACCGCTGTCGAGCAGGCGAGGGCTCATGGCGAGCGTGGCGTTGGTGGTCTCCGACCACACCTCGCGTCCGTCGGCGAGCGCGATCGCCCGCAGGCCGCTCACTGGCTGCGACAGCAACAAGACGTCGCCGCGACGCGCGAAGAGTCGATCGATCGCGCACCCGCGGTGAACGTCCACGCTCCACCGCGTCGCGGCGAGGCCACCGTAGAAGTCGACGCGGCGGAGACCCGCGGTCTCCTCCTCACCAAACGTCGTGAAGATCAGGCTCTCGATCGCGCTCGTCGACACCGGCTCGGGCTCGGCAGCGCGGACCGTCCCTCGGTAGCCGTCGGGCACGAACTCCTCGCGGATCCAGCTCGCGTTGGGCGTGCGTCGGATCGCGACGAGCGTAGAGAGCTCCGCGTCCCAGGCCGGGCGGTAGCGGCTCGGAGCCAAGAAGTCGAACAGCCCCACGGACCGAAGGCTACGCCGCCTCGCGCTCCTCGGTCAGGATCGCGCGCACGGTGTCGCTGTCCTGCACGCTGCGAAGCACCGGCAACAAGTCGCCGTTCACCGCGCCGACGACCTTCTCGCCGAACGCGCCGGCGAGCGCGTGGGCGTGGGCGTTCTTGCCGCCGAGGACGATGAACAGGTCGTGGAGGCCGCGGTCCTGCGGCGAGTCGATCACGTCGACGATGCGGTCGCGATCGAGGTGGAGCTCGACCGAGCCGCGCTGGATGAGCACGCGGCGGTCGGTGACCACGTAGCGCGTGGCGTGGTCGAGGCGCTTCGGACGGACCAGCGCGTGGTAGCCGGCGACGATCGCGGTGACGAGGACCGCCGCCACCGAGATGGAGACCGCGAGCACCATCGCGCCGAACGCCGGTGACCACGCGTGGAGGCCGGCGCCGTGCAGCACGCGGAGCGCGTGGACGCCGCCGACGAGCGCGCGCACGCCGGACAGCATCGCGACGACGGCGATGCCGAGGGTGCCGAGGCGCTGCACGTCCCACGGGGGCACCGCGGCGGGCTGCGCCGTCCACAGCACGCGCTCGGTGGGGTCGAGGCGCTGACCGAGGGGCCGCACGCGATCGCCGAGCACCGGCGTCGCGTCGACGCCGCGGATGGCGGCCCACACCGCGTCGGGCGCCTCGAGATCGGGGAGCGTGATCGAGAGCGTGCGACGGAGCGCGCCGGTGGGAACGGCGCGCACGAGCTCGAGATCGCCGACGCCGGCGACGCCGGGGTGCCAGTGAATGCGCGCGTACGAGATCGCGCGACGCTCGATCGAGCGCTTGAGGCGACCGCGCCGCCAGATGACGTGACGAGACGTGAGGACGATCTCGACCTCCCGCCGCCACCACCCCGGTCCGACGTACGCGCCGACTGCGAGGATCGCGAGCCACGCAGCGAGGAACAGGATGCTGCCGATGCGGACGTGGAGGACGACGCCCGCGGCGATGGCGAAGCAGGTGGTCACGGCCGAGAGCGCGCCGAGCATCGCGGCGGCGATCTTCATTCCGAACGGCGGCGGCACGACGCGCGGCTTGAAGACCTTGCGGATCGAGTCGCCGTAGAGCGAATCGCGGCGGCTGCGCCTGCCGTCGCCGGACGACGGAGCGCCCGGGACGGAGGGGCGGCTACCGGAGTCGTCTGCCCTCATCCCTCATTAGAGTTGCGGCCGACGTGCCAGCTGTCCAGCGCGGCTCGGGCCGGGATCCGTCCACGGGTATGGCGCTGTGGAGCACGACGCGGGTTCGGCCGGCGTGATCGAGGCGCTCACTTCTTCGCAGGCGGCGTTTTTCCGAGCTTCGCCATGACCTGCTGCAAGTCCGCCCACACCTCGCGCTTCGCCTCGGGTGTGCGCAACAAATAGGCGGGGTGAAAGGTCGGCATGACGGGGATCTCCCCGCGATACAGCCGCCACGTGCCGCGCAGACGCGTGATGCCGCTGATCCCGAGGAGGCCCTCGCACGCTGTCGCGCCGAGCGCGACGATCGCCCGCGGCCGCACCAGGGCGATCTGCTCCTGGAGATAACCGATGCACGCCGCGGCCTCCGCCGGCTCCGGCTTGCGGTTCTCGGGCGGGCGACACTTCACGATGTTCGCGATGTAGATGTCGTCGGGCCGGTAGCCCATCGCCTCGATCATCTTGTCGAGCAGCTGCCCGGCCTTGCCGACGAACGGCAGCCCCTGCGCGTCCTCGTCCGCGCCGGGCCCCTCGCCGATGAACATCAGCTCGGCATTCGGGTTGCCACGCGCGAACACCGAGTGGGTGCGCCCGTGGTGAAGCGCGCAACGGGTGCACGCAGCCGCAACTTGTTCGAGCTGCCCGAGCCGAACCCGCTTGGCCTCGTCGTCGAGGGCCGGCCCGGCCGCAGGCGCAGGC